>NZ_JAJDKB010000046.1:0-18398 GCF_020589955.1 Faecalibacillus sp. TM498 | reverse complement strand
ATGAACACTGAATGATTATTAGTATCAAGTTCCATAGCAATATCCTTTCTAAAATTAAGTACGACTGAACGTCTTTTATACTTATAATATATCACAGCTGCACGTCTAAGACAACATCTCTTATAAAAACTATAAAAGGAGCTAGACCCCTCCCTACGCTTCGCTTAGAGGAAGGGGATTGCGCTCCTATTTTTGTTCAATTCACAAAAATAATTCAAGATTTATTTTATTTAGATGAATTTATATTAGATTCATTAATCATTCATTTAGAGAATTGCACAATTTATCATGATGAATCAGCTATTGCTTTTTGTATTCAATATCAAAATAATGATTATGAATATATTTTTAACGAAGCAAAACAAAATATATATCTTTCTATTAATAAACGTAATAATCAATTTATCGATTTAATAACATATCTTAATAAATATCATTTTTTAAACAATAATCATTTTTCATATATTCAACCAAATATCAAAAATATGAATGATTTAAATCAAGTCATTGAATTTATAGAAAATAAAACAATTCTTCCTGTTATTTATTTAAATATATCTTTAAAAGATTTTAAAAATGAGATTCTAACTGAAATTCAATCAACAGCTTATATTCTTACAAGCGAAGATGAAAATTTTCATCAAGCATTTCAAAAACATTTTCATTTAAGAAATAATAGTTATATTCTTTATTTAAATCATGAATTTCAAAAAATTTCTTTTTTAAAAAAAGAATCTCCTCAAGAATTTATTGAGAAAGTAAAAATAAAAATTCAAAGTTATGTTTTACAACGTACATATTCATTTCCTTATAATATGAAAGATTTTCAACATCATATTATTAAAAAAATAATTGAAAATCATAAAGAAAATGATTTTCTCGAAAACTCTTCTATTGAACAACAAGTCTTAGCTTTAGAAGATAAGAAAAAGAATTTACAAAAAAATATTGATGATTTAAATAATCAAATATTGATTTTAGAAAATCAAAATAAAGAATTAGGAAGTTATATTAAACAACAAGGATATTATCCTTTAATATTAAAAGGAAATGAAAAAGAATTTTACAAAGGTGAACAAAGAGATCTTCTTCTTTATCTTTTAAAAGAAGAACTTAAAAATAATCATAATCAAAAACAACAACAAATCATTCATACAATTCTTGAACAAAATCCTCCTGTTGGTAATCGAAATAGATATTTAACAGATATTTTTAACTTATTAGTCAATGAAGGTCTTTCAAAGAAATCTATTGATACTTTAAGTCGTTATGGAATTATTTTAAATCATACAGGTAAACATCCAACAACTACTTTTTTTAATGATTCACGTTATACTATGACATTTTCTTCAACACCAAGTGATCTTAATGTTGGTAGACAATATTATCGTCAAATTAGAAAACTTTTCTTTTAACTTTTCCATAAAAAAAGAGGTGTGTGTTCGACACCTCTTTTGATTATCCTCTAAGTACTGCTCCAAAATCTTTTTCAACAGCTTTTAAGATTTTTTCCATAGCTTCATTAATTTCTTGTTCTTTTAATGTTTTCTTATCATCTTGGAAAGTTAAATTAATAGCTACTGATTTTTTACCAGCTTCTACATGTTCTCCAACATAAACATCAAAGATGTTTGTTGTTTTAACAAGTTTATTACTTGATTTAATGATTTTTTGACAAACATCATTTGCTGGAACAGATTCATCCATTACTAAAGCAATATCTCTTGAAACTGATGGATATTGTGGAATTGGTTGATACTTTACTTTACCTGTTTTGATATTTAATAATGCAGATAAGTTTAATTCAACTACATAAACATCTTTCACATCATATTTCTTTTCCATTAGTGGATGAACTTGTCCAACGACCCCAACCACTTCATTTTGTACTTTAATATAAGCACTACGTCCAGGGTGGAATGATTGGTTATCACTTTCAACACGTTCTAAACGATAACGTGATTCATTGATTCCTAATCTTTCAAAGATTGTTTCTACAAATCCTTTAACTAAATAATAATCTGCTTTGTATGAAATTTGTTTAAATGATAACCCATGGTATTCACCAGTACATGCAATCGCAAGGTTTTGTAATTCAACACCTTTTGAATATGTTGTTGATAATTCATATAAATGAACATCTTTCATATTTCTTGATTGGTTATAATTAATAACTTGTAACAATGAACCAATAATTGATTGTCTTGTCACTGATCTTTCTTCACCTAATGGCATTGCAAGTTTAACTGGTTCTTGATCATGGAAAATATTGAAATCATGAACAAGTGATGGTGATGTTAATGAATAAGTTAATGTTTCATGTAATCCCAAGTCTTTTAATAAGACTTTCATCATATGTTTCTTTTCTTGAATTTCTGTTCTTTTTCCAATTGTCATAGACATTTCTGGTAAAGTTGATGGAATGTTATCAAAACCATACATACGCACAACTTCTTCAATTAAATCAGCTGCCATCGTAATATCATTACGATAAGTTGGAATTTTAACATTAAATGTATCTTCTTTTAATTCATATTTGAATTTTAATGAATTAAAGATTTCTGCGATTTCATTTGTTTGAATGTTTGTTCCAAGTAATCCATTAACTTGTTGAGTTGAAACTGAAACATATTTATCTTCAATATAAAGAGTTGTTGAAACAGTTTCATAGATTTCTTTAGCATCAGCAAGTTCTTCTAATAAATTAGCACATCTTTCTAAAATATTTAAAGAATTAGCAGTATTTAAAGCCCCTTTAATATAATGTTGAGAAGCATCTGTTAATAAATTTAAACGTCTTGCTGTTTCTCTTAAACTTGGTCCATCAAAAGTAGCCACTTCGATGACGATATTTTGTGTATTTTCATCAATCTTAGTACTATCAGCTCCCATGACACCAGCTACGCATCCAACACCATTGTCTGTTGAAACAATGATATCATTAGGTTCAAGTTTATATTCTTCACCATCTAATAAGATTGCTTTTTCATCAAATCCAGTTTTTACAACAAATTCTTTTTTTGTTAATTTATCATAATCATACATATGAATTGGTTGACCTGTTTCTAACATGACATAGTTAGAAATATCAACAATATTATTAATTGGTTTAATTCCTGAAGCAAGTAAAGCTGTTTTTAACCAAGCAGGTGATTCTTTTGTAGTGACACCTTTTACAAGTTTAGCCCCAAAGAATGGACATAATTCAGTTTCTACTTTGACTTCAATATTGCTTCCAGGAAGACCTTTTTCCTTGATTTCTGGTAAGTTGACGTCTCTTTTTAAAACAGCAGCCACTTCATAAGCAAGTGAAGTTAAAGCCATACAATCTGCTCTATTTGGTGTTAATCCAATATCTAAAATTGTATCTTTTAATCCTAAATATTCTAGAGGATCTGCACCTACAGGAGCATTTTCATCTAAAACATGAATTCCTTCTTTATCTTCAGGAGATAATAAACGTTGATCTAAACCAAGTTCAGCAATTGAACAAATCATACCATTTGATTCTTGACCACGAATCGTACTTTGTTTAATAACAAAACCTTCTCCTAAATCACATCCAGGATTAGCAACAATAACTTTTTGTCCAGCAGCTACATTTGGTGCTCCACAAACAATTTGAGTCACTTCCCCAGGTCTTACTTCTACTTGACATACATGCAAATGATCACTATCTGGATGATCAACACATTCTTTAACATAACCAATTGTCATGTTACTTCCATTAGCTAATGAATGCATTCCTTCTACTTCTAAACCAATTGAAGTAATCTTATCAGCAAGTTCTTTTGGATCTTGATCATCTATTTTAACATATTTATTTAATAAATTTAAACTGACTTCCATTTTCTTACTCCTCTCTTTGGAATTGGTTTAAGAATCTTAAATCATCATTGTAGAAATCACGAATATTATCAATACCGTATTTCAACATAGCCACACGTTCGATTCCAATTCCAAATGCAAAACCTTGATATACTTTACTATCAAAACCACACATATCTAAAACTTTAGGGTTGACCATACCAGCACCTAAAATTTCAATCCATCCAGTTCCTTTACACATAGCACATCCTTTACCACCGCAATGATGACATGAAATATCCACTTCTACTGATGGTTCAGTAAATGGGAAGTAAGATGGACGTAATCTAATTTCACGTTTTTCCCCAAAGAATTTTCTTGCGAAAACTTCTAATGTTCCTTTTAAATCTGCTAAAGTAATATTTTTATCAACAACTAAACCTTCACATTGCATAAATTGATGTGAGTGAGTTGCATCATCATCATCTCTACGATATGTTTTACCAGGACAAATAACTTTAATAGGTCCTTTACCTTTTGCTGCAAGTAAGGTATGGGCTTGTACTGGAGAAGTATGTGTTCTCATTAAAGTATTTTCATCAATATAGAAAGTATCTTGCATATCTCTGGCAGGATGTCCTTTTGGTAAGTTCATTAATTCAAAGTTGAAGTAATCACTTTCTACTTCTGGACCTTCAGCAATTTGATATCCCATTCCTAAAAAGAGTTCTTCTAATTGAGAAACAATAATTGATAAAGGATGCATTGTTCCTTGATCTAATTTATAACTAGGTAATGATAAATCAATCGTTTCACTATTGATTTTATCAATAATTGCTTGATGTTCTAAAACTTCTTTTTTATCTTCAACAGCTTTTGATAATTCTTGTTTAACTTTATTACTTGTTTGACCAAATGTTTTTCTTTGATCTGGATCCATATTCTTCATAGATTTCATTGCTTCTTGAATAGGACCTTTTTTTCCTAAATAAAGCACACGAATATCATTTAATTCTTTTAAAGATGTACAAGCTTCAATTTTTTCTAAAGCTTCATCTTTAATTTTTAATAATTCATTTTCCACTTTATTTCCTCCCTAAACATAAAAAAACTCATTCCAATAGGAACGAGTTGATCGCGGTACCATCCTAATTCATGTTTAAAACATGCTCTTAATTAAACATTAACGCAGTCTCACGTCACTGATTAGGTGCTCTCCATGGTGAATTCAATAAATTATCTGTAGGAGTTTCCAGCACTTCTCCCTCTCTAAAACAGCATCCTTTATTTACTAATCCATATCAACGATTTATATACCCCACTATTATATCAAATTTTCCTAACAAAACAAGTCTCTTTTAAAAGCATATTTTCATATTTTTTCATATTTCTGAAATCGCCTACATAATAATTGTATATACATTTATAAATATGGTATAATCGATATGTAAGAGGTAAAAAAATGTCAAAGAATCCAAAATATATAAAAATAATGAGTGATTTAGAATCACAAATCAAAAACAACGAATTAAAGCCTGGTGATCAAATTCCAACAGAAAAAAATCTATGTGAAATGTATAATGCGTCTAGAATGACTGTTAATAAAGCTATTATGATGTTATGTGAAAAACGTCTCGTTGAAAGAATTGCTGGAAAAGGCTCATTTGTGAAAGATTATCGAACAATAAAAAATTTACAGCTTGGATCTACTGGAAGTTTTACAGAAGATATGATTTCGACTGGCAAAGTACCCGGAGCAAAACTAATTGGATATAAACTTGTTAAAGGCAAAGAAGTTCCTCATGTAAGAGATGCTTTAAAACTATCAGATGAAGACTTTATCCACTATTTTGTACGTCTTAGAACCGGTGATAATATTCCAATAGCAATTAGTTATACTTATCTATCAACGCATATCATTCCATCTCTAGACATCCAGGTCTTAGAAAACTCTCTTTACAAATATATAAAGAAGCTTGGGTATCAAATTCAAGGTATTGATGCACAATATTCAGCTGTTATGCCAACAAAAAAACAAAAAGAGTTATTAAAGGTTGACAATATAGCTCTTTTTAAAAGTCAACATGTTACTTTTTTATCAGATGGAACTCCTTTCGAATATATTTCTACCTATTATCGAGGAGATCAATACACATATTCATTAAAAACAATCTTTAAAGATAATTAAATAACAATTCTCATTTAATGGATTATTTTTATGTGTAATTAAAAAACTGCGGGGATTTCTCAAGCTATAAATAATCCAGGGGTAGTATCAGCTCCTGGATTTTACTTTTGGCTGTTAATTTTTTGGGGGTATTTTCTTGATGTCTATTTTGTTATTTCCATAAATCATTTATCATACTCTTAAGGTCAAAAAATTTATAGAAAGAAAAATGGATAAACATCTAACTTTGGCAGGCGAGATGTTTATCCAGTCCATAAGAACACGATGATAATAATAAAACTTTCAAACAAAATCAAGTATATTTCTCAAATTCAATATGATAAAATCGTTTTTTTGAATTTTAATCATCTTTAATGCCCAAACTGTCATTCCAATGGTTTAATCATTCATGCCTACTATGACCGCCATATCGATATCTTTGATTGAAATCACACCATCAGGGTATTAAGACTCAAATATCCTTCCTGTAATTCTACCCACGCTGTCTTGATTGAAGACATGGTCCTTACTCTGTTGCTTCTTTTGATATCATCTTTGATATTTTAAACAATGATGATTTTTTATCATCTCTCACACCTTTTTTATGTGCGTTATGAATGTTTCAAAAGTTATTTTAACACTTTCCTTTTAAAATTTCTTTTATCTTTAAAATAACACCATCATTTTCATTACTATCAATAACTTGATAAGCAACCTCTTTAACAGGTGGCATGGCATTAGCCATCGCATAACCATATTTTACTGTTTGTAACATTTCATAATCATTCATTTGATCGCCAAAGGCTCCTGCTTCTTCTGGTTTAATATTTAAGATTTCTAAAAGCTGCGTTAATGTTGTTCCTTTATTAACATCTTTGTAAAAGATATCAAACCATACATTACCTGTTGTTACTAATTTAAGATGTGGTTTTAATTGCTTTTGAATTTTTTCAATTCTTTGTTCCATTTGATCATCAAAACTAGCAATAGAGAATTTTAAGATATCATCTTCAATATCATCATAGCTTTCTACAAATTGAACATTTTTCATAAATAATGAAATAAAGTCTTTTTTATTTTCAAAATTTTTAGAAATATAAGCATGTTTATCTCCAGAAACAACAAGCATACATTCTTGATCTTCTTTTAAAATATCTAGAACTTCTTGAGCATCTTGTTTTTCTAAAGCTTTTTTATAAAGTGTTTTCCCTTGATAAACTATCTTTGTACCATTTTCACAAAGATAATAAAGATCATTTTTGATTTCTTCATCAAATTTACAGGCTAGTGCTTCATATTGATTACCTGATGCAATGACAAATTGTATATCTTGTTTTAACATTTGTTTATATAAATCATTAAATTCTTCACTATAGGATTTATCATCTCTTAGAAATGTTCCATCCATATCTGTTGCTAGTAACTTCATTTTAACCTCTATTTATACATTTTTCTTTTAATTCGCGTTATTTCTTATATTGGTCTCTTAATCCGTCAAGTTTTTTACTTCCAATTCGTGCATGAAATTGTGGATCTTTTGGAATATCTGGATTAATTCCCAAATCTTGTGGTGCTAAACAAGCTAAAACTTGCATTGGAATAATGTATTCCCAAGGAGAAAATAATGGATCTTCAACAAATTCAACAATGCAATCATTTTTATTTTGGTTTTCAATCTCTTCTGGTGATGCAATCAAATAATTATGAGGTGTCCATTCTTTTAATATTTCTATAAGTTTCAAAGTACGTGGTTTATAATCACCTTTAGAAGCAAGATAAAAGATATGTGCACTTTCTGTAATAGAATTGTAAATTCCATGGAAAAATTCTTCAATATCATATCCTGTTACACCTTGGCGCACAGTTTCTAAAACTTTTAAAGCACCTTCTAAAACATCTGCATAATTACCATCATATCCTACAACGATAATTCTTTTTGCCGGTAAGAACTCATCTTTGATTCTTCCATACCATTTTGTAGCTGCATCTACAACTAATGGCATATTATGAATTACATTAAACATTCTTTCTTTATAGAGTTTGAATTTTTCTTCTTTTAAAATTCCTTTAATAATAGCAAGTTCACTTAGCATCATCATCAACGTTACGGTTGTTCCAGCATATCCTTTAGTTTTTGCACCGCATTTTTCATTTCCAACTTCAATTCTTGTTTGAGTTTGTGCATGTTCAAAAATCAAAGCAGTAGGATTTTCTGAAACAGATGCTGTCATCAAGCCTCGTTTTGAAGCTGCATCTAATCCCTCAACTGTCGATAAACTTTGTCCACCTTGTGACATACCAATGACTAATGTATTTTTATTAAATACTTTTTCACTTCTAGAAAATTGTGTAGGATACATACAAAAAACTTTTATATTTAAGATTTCTTCTAAATAATTTTTTGCAGATAATCCAGCATGATATGATGTTCCAGAACCAATCACATAGATTTGATCAATCTTTTTATCCTTATATTCATTTACAAATTCTTGAACTATTTCTTTTCTATTATTAATAATATATGTTAGAACATCCGGTGTTTCACATATATAATCATACATATTTGTTTTCATTATAAAATACCAAAGAAAGATAATACAATACCAAGGATTAAGATTCCCCATAATAATGTAGTACTTTTCATTCCTTTTTCTAATAATGCATAAATAATAAATGTAAATCCTAATGGTAAGAAACCTTTAATAATACCATCAAAAATATCTTGTAAAACAATTTTTGTTCCATTTAGTTTAAATACAAATGGTGTTGTAATTGCAACCATGGAAGCACACATAGATCCAACTACAATAAGACCAAGTATTTTAGCAACTTCAGTTAATACTGCAACCATACCACCTTCATTCATACTTGCTAAAAATCCAACTCCACTTTTATAACCAATTTTCAATCCAAAATAACGAACAATCAAATGTGGAACATTATAAATCAATAAGAATAAGATAGCTCCTAAAATGCTTCCTTTAGCAGCTAGACTTGTCCCAATACCTGCACCAATAATTCTAAATGTTCCCCAGAAAAAAGAATCACCAATTCCAGCAAGCGGACCCATCAAAGCAGCTTTTACAGCATTAATTGATTCCTCATCAACTTCTTCGCCTTTATCTTTAGCTTTTTTAAATTTTTCTTCCATGGCAATTGCCGCACCAGCAATAAAACTGACAACTGCAGGAGTCGTATTAAAAATAGCTAAATGTCTTTTTAAAGCATCTGAAATATCTTTTTTATTCTTATATAACTTTTTTAATGCTGGAATCATCATGTAAGCAAAACCAACATTTTGCATACGTTCAAAACAAAAACATGCTTGCAAAGGAAATGTTCGCCAAAATGTTTTTCTATATACATCTGGTGTCATAACCGTATCTTGAGTTTCGAGTTCTTTATTTTCCATTATAATTCTCCTCCTAAATCATCAGAGATCATATCAACAGAATTGTTATGATTCTTATTAGAGATTGTATATTGATAAATTGTATAAGCTATTGCAGTTCCAACAACAGCTGCTCCCACTGTATTAACAGAGAATAATGCTGTCATCGCCCATCCAATAAAGAAAAATGCCACATTTTTCTTATCAAATAATAATTGCATTAAAATTGCAATACCTAAAGCTGGTAACATACCACTTGCTGCATTTAACCCATCTGTGACAAATTGAGGAATCATTTTAACAAATGCACCAATAACTGAAGATCCTAAAAATGCGCCTAAAAATACTAATAAGAAATAACTTACAAAAAATAAAATTGCGCCTCCCCATAAAGCTTTATCAATTCCAGAAAAATCCGCATTTTCAGCAGCTTTATCTGCCATATGTACAAAATAACCATTAGCAGTTCTTATAAAAATACCCACCAATTGTCCTAATGTAGCAATCGGTAAAGCTAAAGCAACCGCTGCTGAGACATCTAACTTAGATACAATTGCAAATGCTGTTGCCAAAATTGCACCAGAAACTGTATCAGGTGGTGTAGCAGAACCAATTCCAACAATTCCCATCATAATTAATTCTAACGAACCGCCAACAATAATCCCTGTTTTAAAATCACCTAAAATCAAACCTACAATTGGACCTAATACTAATGGACGATCTAACATCCACATACCGCCAATTCTACTATCCCATATTCCAATACCACCTAACAAACCAAGTAGTAAAGCATGAACTATACTCATTATTATTCCCCTTTCTATTTATTAAATTTATCTTTAATTTCTTCTGTACTTAATTTTTGGGAAGTAGGAACAGATTGCATAAAAACATGATATCCTTCTTTTTCAAGTTCATCCATAACATGAATATCATTTTTACTCATATATGAATTCATATCTATTTGTTTTTTACCCTCTCCATTTCTAAGTCCACCTAATAAAATATCTTTAATTGCTCCATTAGTTTGTTCACACACAAATTTTGCATCATTCAAATCTTTAGTAATGACCATAATTTTACGCATTGCATGTTTTGGATTATTAATAACATTAACCGCTCCTTGTAAAGATTTCATTGAAAGTGTTACTCCTGATGGTGTAGCTAATCTAAATGCAACTTGCATATCTTTATCAGTAATTAAATGATTATTAGCTACTAAAATAACATCCACCTTATAATGGCGTGTCCAAGATACAGCAACTTGTCCATGTAATAACCTATCATCTACTCTTAATACTTCTATCATTTTTTATCCCCCTTTTATAAATCATCATCGTCTGATAATTCATCATTACAACTTATAACATCATTAACTAAATAGATTCCCTTTTGTGATTCTTCAATCGCATCTCTAATTTTATTTTTATTATCTTCATCATCTTGTGAAAGTGATAAAAAAGATAAACTCATTACTAATCCTAAATTCATGCCAGTTACAACATAAGGCAACTTGTTATCTGAAATTCTTTGAATAGCTGTTTGTGTTGTACTTCCTCCAGGAATATCAGTAACAACAATAACTGGTTGATTATCATCAAACGATTGAATCATTACATCTAAGTTATTTTTAATTTCTTGAATATTTTGATCCAATAAAATATTTAAAACTTTAAAATGATTTTCTCCAATAATAAGTTTACAAGAATCTGCTAATCCTGTTGCCAGTTGTCCATGCGAAAACAAAATAATGTTTGCCATTTAATTCACCTATCCTTCTTTTAAATAACTATTCATTTTAAAATGAAATTGTGGATCACTTGGTATATTACAATCAATCCCTAAATCTAATGAAAGTTTTCTAGCTAGTACTTGCATTGGAACAATGTATTGCAATACAGCAAATTCTTGATCATCTGTAAACGGAAAAACTAAATCCTTTGAATTATTTGTGTTTTCATGTGTAATCAAGAAATTGTGACTATGTCTTTCTTCTTCAAAATATCTTTTCAATCTTAGAATACGATCATAATATTGACCCTTTGAGCATACATATAACATATAAGTATCTTCATCAATACAATGATAAATACCATGCATAAACTCTTCTAACTCAAAACCTTGAACACTATATCGCACTGCTTCACAAATTTTTAATGTTCCTTCCATCATATCCGCTAAACAATTATCATAACCAATGACATATAAACGACGGCATTTCATTAAATCATTTCTATTTTGTAAATACCATTTTGACGTAGCTTCAGCAATATCTGGAATTGCATCCGCACTTGCTTGCATTCTTCTTAAATAATCATCAAATTCATCTTGTGTGATTTTTTCTTGCCTTAACGCAACCTTTAAAGCAAAAATCATAAATGTTACAATTGATCCAATATACCCTTTTGTTTTTGGGCCTGCTTTTTCTTCCCCGATATCAACATATAGTTTTACATCACCATGATGTTCAACCGGTCTTCCTTTTTCAGCAGTCATCGCAATTGTTCCAAAACCATTTGCCTTTGCTTTATCCAACCCCGCAATTGTTGATGCCGACATTCCCGCATGTGAAAGTCCCATAACTAAAGTATTTTTGTTGAAAATTCTTTCATCTTTAAATACAATAGGATATGAAGCAAATACTTTCATTTGTAATACTTTTTCCATTAAATTTTTTGCAGCTAATGCAGCATGATAAGATGTACCAGATCCTATCACATAAATTTGTTCATAGTTGCCATTAAAAAAGTATTCAATAGCATCATGAAAGATTTCTTCATGGTTAGAAATAATATTTCTAACCGCTTTTTTTGATTCTAATATGTATTGATACATATCTCCGTAATCTCTTTTCATTCCGTTTCCCCTTTCTTATTTGTATATACATTTTATTATACATATATACATATGTCAATGCTTTTTATTAAATTAATAATTATTTATCATAGAATATACTTTTTATTGATATTTTCATTCAAAAAGCGCTTACAAATTTTATCATTAATATTTACTTTTCACTAATAAATATTGACTCTCAGATAAAAAAGTACAATACATTAAACAGATAATTTTATCTAAAAAAATAATCATTTAGTATTGTTATTGAGGATAAGTTTCATTGAAAAGGAGAAGAATATGAATAAAAGAAAATTAGTTTTAGAAGCATTACTTGCATTATCCTTAACTACACTTTTATCTACAGTTGTTTATGCAGAAAAAACACATCAACCAGAAGGAAATACTGTAATTTCAGAGAAAGATAAGCCTTCTATTACTTTAGTTATGGATAAATGGACTGGAGAAAATGATATTGTTTTAAATGTTCAATCAAAAAAGAACACAACAATTAAATTATCGGAAATGTATGTTTGGGATGATTCAGCATCTTTAGGTGGAATTTATGTAGAACCCAAAATTGATCTTGACGAAAACGGAAACGGTACAATTACTTTCAAAAATGATGATTTAAAAAATGTAAAAACATTAATCGGTTCTAATGACCCACTCGATTGGACAAAAATCAAACAAATTGAAATGTGGTTTAATTTTTGTCTAGATGAAACAGAAATCTATACCTCTAAATCTGCATATATTCCTGTAGAGATTTCAAAAACACCATCTCCAGTAGAAACAGAAAAGCCAAAAACAACTGAAACAGTAAAAAAAGAAACAAAAGTCACTACTAAAAACACACAATCCAAGGCTGTAAAAACAGGTGATAATACAAATATTACCCTTTATACTTCACTACTTATTATAAGTGTTATTGTTGTTTCAGGAACAATTGTTTTACGAAAAAAGAAAAGTTAATTTAATCAAAAGAATCCTATAAACAGTAAATCCAGAAGAAAAAAACTTCTGGATTTATTAATTAATAATTATCTTTTTCATTAAGCACTTTTTCATGATAAAGTGCTTTTAAAATACCCTCTTGATCAAAATTATCGGTAATATAAGTTGCCTTTTCTTTTAAAACATCTACTGCATTACCCATCGCAATGCCATGTCCTACTTCTCTAAACATCGCTTGATCATTATAACCATCGCCAAATGCATAAGCATTATCCTTATCAATATGGAAATAATCTAATAGATAGGCAATCGCACTACCTTTATCAAATTCAATTGTTGAACAATCACAAGAACCCATTCCGCCATGATCATTAATAATTAAATCTTCTTTAAAGATTTCAACCATTGTTTGATAATGTTCTTGACTTTGATAAAACATATCAAACGTATAAAAATCTCCTTCTAAAGAATCCACAAGATGTTCAATACCATATTCCTTTTCTAAATCAACTTCTTGTTTTTGATCTAAATGATATTTTAAAGCTTTATCATCACTAACAAACATCGCCCCTAGTTTTCCTTGATCAAGTTTATGTACATAATAATCTAATTGTTTCTTGGTAAAAGCTCTACTATAAAGCTTCTTTCCTTCATAAAGAATATAACGTCCATTACAACTAATAATTCCACTAACAAGATCACCAAATAAACGTTTGGCATAAAATGGAGCTCTTCCCGTACAAATAAACGTCTTATATCCTTTTTCTTTTAATAAATGCAGTGCTTTTAAATTTGATTCTGTAATAACACCATGTTGTCCTAGTGTCCCGTCAATGTCAAAAAATAATATCTTATCCATACCTATTCTCCTTGAAAATGATACATCATAATACTTCCTGCCACAGCCACATTTAATGATTCAATGGTTGTAATTGGAATATAGGCAATTTGATCACAAATGTCGATAATCTCTTTTTCCATCCCATTCCCTTCATTTCCTAAAACATAGGCCATCTTTTCTTGTTTTTTAATTTCATGAATAGGTCTTCCATTTTCTAAAGCACTGCCTACAACACAGACACTTTTTTCTTTTAAAGCAGGAATAATTTCTTTTAAATCCCCATAAAGACAAGAAAGATGGAAGTGTGCTCCTTGCATTGATCGCAGTAATTTATCATTATAAAGATCCACACATTCATTAGATAAAATCACTTGATCTATGCCAAAAGCAAGTGCTGTACGAATAAGTGTTCCAATATTTCCAGGATCTTGTAGATAATCTAAAATCAAATATCTTTTTCCATCAACTAATTTCTTATCTTTTTGAATAAAACATCTTGCCATAATAGGTTGAGGTGTTTTAGTAAAAGCAAGTTTTTCCATAATTTCTTTAGATACTACTAAATTTTCTACACCTAAATCAACTGGTTCAGTTGAAATAATCAAATCTGTTTGTTTAGCTTTGATTGCTTCCTCTACTAAATGATTTGTTTCTACTAAATAATAATCTTTTCGATATTTCTTTTGTTTTAATTTTAATAATTCTTTAACCGTTTTATTTTGCATTGACGTAATCATATACCCACATCCTTTAATAATCTTTCTCTTTCTTTATAATCTGGCATTCTTTTTTCTATTTCATGATAGAATGCTTTTGAATGATTTGCTTCAAGAAAATGACAAAGTTCATGAACAATAACATAATCAATTAAAGCATAATCAATATGTGCTAATACTAAATTAAAGCACACTCTATTTTTTTGATAAAAACAAGCACCCCATCTTCTTTTCATTTTCTTAATTTGAATTTCAGGAAAAGCATGATGAAAGCTCGTACTTAAATAAAAATCTATTCTTTCTTTTAAATAATTCATCAATTCTTGTTTTAAAAACATTTCAATGGTTGCTTGGATATTTTTTGAATAAACATAGATTTGACGATCATGAATGGCACATTTTTTGATATTCATATCTTTTAAAATAATTTGATATTTTTGATTAAACAAATAAACATAACCATCTTCTTGATAGTTATATTTAGGAACATATCCTTTTATTTGTTCAAGTATTTCTTCTTGATGATTTCTAATCAATTTTTCTATTTCACTTTGAGGAAACAGCGGTGAACAACGAATTACCACTTCTCCTTTTTCTACTCTTAAATAACAATTCTTAATTCTTTTATAATGAATTTTATAAACAATTTCTTGTTGATCTAAAATAATTATTTTAGTTTCTACCATGTATATTTTTCTCCTTTTTGGGTCACTCTTTTTAAGGAGTGATAAAATGGATATTCGACAAGCTATATTTCAAAGACTACATGCTTGTTCAAGTAGTGAACTTAAAGAGATTATTGAAAGTGGTATTGCTTCTAAAGAAGAAACCGTCTTACCAGGGCTTGGTGTTCTTTTTGAAACTTATTATAATTCTTTAAGCTCAAAAGATGAATTACTTGACAGTCTTAGTCATTTATTAAAATAGACTCTTAGAGTCTATTTTTATATATTTGTTTCAGTGAACGTAAAATCATAAATCCAAACATCAAATAAGCATCTATATGAAATAATGTTGGCAATTGAACAATTTGTATAATAACAAGTAAAATAGCCATGATTACATACATCATCCATGAGATTGAATAATTATGTTCATGATACATAAATTTTAATGTTTGATGATGATTTTCATCATACCAATCATTAATGATTTTAAACAATTCAAAAAGCAAATAATTAAAAATCCATAATAAGCAAAAATACATTAATGTAAAAATATTATTAAAAAAGATGTATGGTATTGTTGCTGGAAAGGATATTTGATAATAATTTGATAAATCCAAACTAAATGTAAAAAGTGTAATTAAAAAAGTCATGATTCCATTTCTTGCAAGATATAAAACAATAAAATCTTTTTTTAATTTTAAGTATCTTTCTTTATTCATACAAACCACCATTTTCCTTTGAAAAGTTTAATTTGAAAACATAACTTTTTTGACTTTGATCTTTTGATAAAATAATAACAACACTTAATTTTTTCTTTTTTAAAGATCCTTGATTTAAATCATGATTATATGTTTGATAGATTTTTTGATTAACAATTTCTTTAGTCTTTCCATTTATTTTTTTAAATACAACATAATTCTTATCATTTTTATCATTTAATTTATTACTTTTTAAATAACGATATTCTAATGAAATATTTGGATATTTCTTCAATAAATCTTCATCTGTAGACGTTAAATACCCAAGCCTCATAAAATCATCACTGACACATGCATTTTCTACTTTAAATGTTTTTGAAGAACATGCTAATTTTTCAACTTGTTTTAATTTTAAAGTATGTTGATAAACCATCTTTTGGTTATCATCTTTGATGATTAACTGAACATTTTTGATTTCTTTTATATTTTTTAAATCTTCCTTATTTTCTAAAGAATAACTTCCACCCTCTAAATATTTTAAAGAATAATCAATATGTTGTTTTCTATTTATTTGAATTATGACATCAATATCTTGTCCGTCTACAAGAGAATCGATTTTTCCTAAAACAAGTGTCCCATCTCCACAATGATAATTTGATTGATCTTTATAAAGCTCATAATCCTGTAAAGTAAAGCCTTGATGATTTAATGATAAAAAATAATCATAATACGTTTTTGTATTATATGTATGAAAAGAAAAATTATCATACATTGTTAGTAAAGAAACAAAAACGATTATCAGGCATAAACATGTAATAATTAAATTTGATTTATGTTTTTGATCCATATTTTCTCACCACAACTATTATACACAATAGTTTTGTTTTTACCAAATATGACATAATATGATATGATTTAAAAAAGGAGGATTTCTCATGGAAAAAGAAATATTATTAAAAGAAATAGAAAATACAAATCATTTAAATGAGCTTTACCAGTTATGGAATGAATTTAAAGCTTATCTTGAAAATCAACCAAGTTTATTGGAACTTGGTCAACTCTTTGGATTTAATTATCATCTTCAAGAAAAATTCAATCAATTAAGTCAACTTTTTATTCAAGAAAAGAAATACCAAGAAAGTATAGAATTTCATCAAGACTTTATGAATTATTTTAAAGATGATAAATATCTTTGCCCTTTTTATAAAAACTTAGCTTTATCTTATTTTTATCAAGATAATGATCAAGGAATTTCATATTTTCAAGAATTACTTGAACGTTACCCTTATGATTATGAAATTATGGATGCTTATTTTTCGTGTCTTTATAAACAAAATAACTTACAAGAATTAAAAAATATGATTCAAAAACATTTACCTCTATCTATCGAATATAATATTGAAACAGAAAATATTATTCATCATGTCATTGAGCTTTTTAAAGCAATAAATGAAGAAGAACTTGCTTTACAATATGCTCAAATTGAAAAGCAGCAAAATGATTTTGGTAAGAAAAAACCAACAAAAGTCATCAAAGTGGGGCGTAATGATCCTTGTCCTTGTGGAAGTGGTAAAAAATATAAAAAATGTTGTGGTAAATAATGAAGAAGTTCTTTCTTATTTTCATACCGATCATTTTGATTCTTACTTACATTTTTTATCAAAATAATCTTTTACCTCATCCAAAATATACAAATGATGATTTTGGTATTCAAACTTATAAAAGCATAAATGATCAAGATCATGATGGTATTGACGATCAAAGTGATATTGTACAAAACGTTAGAAAATATATTGAAACAAAACCTCAATACAAAAGTAAGTATTATCAAGGTGGTTACCCAACAGACCATTATGGAGTATGTAGTGATGTTGTCGCTTTTGGCTTATTGAATACAGGTTATGATCTACAAATTCTTGTAGATCAAGATATTAGAGAAAATCCTCAAAGTTATCAAGTTGAACATCCAGATAAAAATATTGATTTTCGACGAGTAAGAAATTTAAATGTTTATTTTAAAAGACACGCCCTATCTTTGACTCTCGATATTTATGATTTAGATAAGTGGCAAGGTGGCGATATTGTTATCTTTAAAAAACATATTGGTATTGTTTCTAATTATCGAAATAAAAAGGGAATCACTTTCGTGATTCACCATGCTTATCCTCATCAACTTTATTATGAAGAAGATATTTTAGAAAAAAGAAATGACATTATTGGTCATTATCGTATTTCTTAGTACCACCAATAGTGGTACTTTTATATTTCTTTACCAACAGCATCAGCAATTGGTTTTAATTCTTTCATCAATTGTTCAA
>NZ_JAJDKB010000045.1:0-18807 GCF_020589955.1 Faecalibacillus sp. TM498 | reverse complement strand
AAAACGTAATCAATCGCGGATAAATAAGATTGATAGAAAGGAATGTATATTGTAGATGACTACTCAGATGGGTCAATTACAATATACCAGTGAGTAAAGATGAAAGTTGTTGTTGCTGCTGGAGGAACAGGTGGACATTTATACCCTGCTCTTGCATTAGTTGAATATATAAAAAAACAAGATCCAAATTCAAAATTTTTATTTATTGGAACAAAGGATCGTTTGGAATCTCAAGTTGTTCCCCAACTTGGATATGATTATGTTGGTTTAAATGTTAAAGGATTAGCGGGTAATCCTTTAAAGAAAGCTCATGCAGCTTTGTTATTTGTTAAATCTATTGGAAAAGCAAAAAAAGTTATAAAAAAATTTAATCCTGATATTGTTGTTGGTTTTGGTGGATATCCAAGTGCTTCAGCTTTAGAAGCTGCTGCAAGTTTAAAAATTAAAACGATGATTCATGAACAAAACTCAATTATTGGTTTAACAAATAAAATTCTTATAAAAAAAGTAGATAAGATCATTTGTTGTTATCAAAAAGCGTATGAAGAATTTCCTCAAGAAAAAACACTATTGCTTGGAAATCCTCGTGCAAGTGTTGTCAGCCATGAAGTTCCTAAAGATATTTATGATAAATATGGTTTAGATAGAAATAAAAAAGTTGTTACGATTGTTATGGGATCATTAGGATCACAAACAGTTAATCAAACGATGAAGGAATCGATGAATCAATTTGTTGGTAAAGAATATCAAGTACTTTATGTTACTGGGAAACCTTATTATGAATCAATGAAAGATTATGAAAATGAAAACGTAAAAATCATCCCTTATGTTGATGATATGCCTTCTTTAATGCATGCGACAGATCTTATTGTTTCGCGTGCAGGAGCCAGTACCCTTGCCGAATTAACAGCTTTAGGCGTACCAGCTATTTTGATTCCTAGTCCTTATGTAGCAGCAAATCATCAAGAATATAATGCACGTGAATTAGAAAATAATCATGCTGCTAAAATGATTCTTGAAAAAGATTTAACAGGAGAAAAATTGATTTCTACAATTGATAGTGTTATTAATGATCAAACTGCACTTCAAATTTTAACAGAAAACGCTAAAAAGTTAGGAAAGCCAAATGCAGTTGAAGATATGTATCAAGAAATTATTTCGATGTTAGGAGACTAATGATGAAGTTTGAAAAATATTATGAAGAACTTAAACAATTAGATGTTGGAACAGTTCTTAAAGATGAACCGTTATATAAACATACAACTTATCGTGTAGGTGGGCCAGCAAAATTATTTATAAAAGTTCAAAATGTCGATGAGTTGATTGAAGTGATAAAGTATTGTCGTAAGCATCGTATTCAACTTTTTGTTATTGGAAGAGGTTCAAATTTATTATTTTCAGATAAAAGTTTTGAAGGAATTATTATTTCCCTTGAAGATATGAATCAATACCATGTCAATGGGAGCGAAGTAACTGCCCAATGTGGTGTTACAATGATTAAACTTGCTTATGATTGTGCTAAAATTGGTTTGAGTGGTTTTGAATTTATGGGAGGAATTCCTGGAAATATCGGTGGTGGTATTTTTATGAATGCAGGGGCCTATAAATCATGTTTAAGTGAAGTTGTTAAATCAGTAAAAGTATTAGATGAATGTTTAAAAGTGGTTGAATTATCTAAAGATGAAATGGATTTTTCATATCGACATTCTATCATTCAAGACCATCCTAAATGGATTGTCTTGGAAGCTACTTTTGTTTTGGAAAATAAAAGTGTTGAAGAAATTAATGAAACTTTAGATAAAAGAAAAGAAAGAAGAATGTCTACGCAACCTTGGAATAAACCAAGTGCAGGAAGTGTTTTTAGAAATCCAGAAGGTGCAGCTGCATGGAAATATATTGATGATGCAGGTCTTAGAGGTTATGAAATTGGTGGAGCACAAGTTTCTCCAAAACATTCTAACTTTATTGTAAATAATGGTTATGCTTCTGCTAAGGATATTCATGATTTGATTTTTTATGTCCAAAAAATAGTTCAAGAAAAGTATGGTGTTTTATTAAAACCAGAAGTACGTTTTATTAATTGGGAGTCTTAAGATGACAACGTATGTATATAATGAACATGATGAAAATCAAGTGTTAACAATGAGAAATAAATTAAAAAAGAAAAAAAGAAAAAGAAGAATTAATTTTGTACTTATTGTTTTGTTTTTGATATTTTTAGTGATTTTTTTATTTGGAGATATGTCTAAAGTAAAAAAAATAACTGTTTCAGGATGTCATTTGACTTCTGCTGAAGAGATTATTGAACGATTACCGGTTAAATCAAAACAAACTTATTTTTTTAAAGTAAATAAAAAACAGATTGAAACAGAGGTTGAAAAAATGATCTTTGTTGAAAAAGCAACTGTAACGAAAGATTTGATAGGGAATATAAAGATAAGAATTAAAGAAAACAATGCTTCTTTATATGGCTATATTAATAATATTTTATATGTTGCAGATCAAGATGGAATTTTTGAACAAGATCAACAACAAAAATGGATTTCTTATGTACAACGTTGTCCACAAATGATGAATTTTGACGAAGAACATTTCCAATCATTTGTGAAAGCATATGTCAAATTACCATCAGTTGTTCAAAATCAAATCTCTAGTATTGTCTTTGAACCTGATGAAAAAGATCAAACCAAATGTAAGTTGGAACTTGATGATGGTAAGGTTTTTTATGTACGTATTGAAGACATGGAAAAACAACTTACATCAACAAATTATTACTTGGTTATTCAAAGTTATCCTGATTATAAATACTATGATTATTTAGGAAAAAATGTCTATGTATACAATTAAATAGTGTATGAAAAAAGCTACGTGTTTGAAACTAAAACCTTTAAATATCGTAGCTTTTATGATAATATAATGGTATATGTAGTAAGGGGAGATAGACATGAATGAAGTTTATGCAGTATTGGATATAGGTAGTGCTTCAATTGAATTGTTAGTTGGTGAAATTATCAATTCTAATTTACATGTTCTTTTTTCTAAAAAGGTCCCTAGTCATGGTGTAAAAAAAGGCATCATTGAAGATGAAAATTTATTAGTAAATGATATCAAAGGAGTTGTTCAAGAAGCTAATGATTTTCTAGATGGAGAAATCAAAGCAGTTGGTCTTACAATCCCTACTATTCGTTCTAAACTTTATCAAAGTAATAGTAGTGTATCACTTAGTGATCATGATAAGATTTCTAAGGATGATATTGTAAGAGGTTTGAAACTTTCTACTAAATTCAAAAAATCTCATGAAGAAGAGGTGGTTTGTGTAATACCAGTTCGCTTTAATGGTGATTTTGGAATTAGTCAAGTACCTCCTATAGGAGAAGCTTCAAGAAATTTAATTATTGATACATTGATTATTACTTCACAAAAACAGATTTTATATCCATATATTATGGCTGTTGAAAAGGCAGGTTTAGAAATTATGGATATTTGTATCAATGCCTTTGCGTGTGCAAAGGAAGCTTTTGATGCAGTTTATCTTCAAGAAGGTGCATTGATTATTGATATGGGATATAAAACGTCAACAATATCTTTCTACAAGGATGGATATTTAAAATATTTAACAGTATGTTCAGTTGGGGGTTATAATTTGACTAGAGCAATTGCTCAACATTTACAAATTTCTATGAATCAAGCTGAAACATATAAAGTCAAATATGGTTCTTTGGATTATACTGTTGGACAAGAGGATATTATTCATACAACTGAGCTTCCAGATGGTCGTAAAGATTATACACAAAAAGATTTTGCGGGTATTTTAGAAGAAGCTGCAGTTGATATGTTAAATGTTATTAAAGAAAAAATGGGTGTTATCGATAATGGACAACATTATGAAACACTGATTGTTGGTGGCGGAGGAGAACTTGAGCTACTAGATAAAGTTGCTGGTCGTGTTTTAGAAGGTCCAGTGAGAGTTTATCGTCCAGATATTATTGGCATTAGAGATATGGCATTTGTTTCTTCTGTAGGAATGATTTTTTATATGTCTGATCGTGCTAAATATCTTGGTCCTTATGAAACATCTGTTGTTTTACCGGATATTTCTAATACAATGGCTGTGAGATTTAAAGGACTTACGAAAGTAAAAGATACAAAAGAGAAAACTGGAAGATTTAGTAGATTACTAGATACTTTCTTTGGTGAAGAAGAATAGATAAAAGAGAGGGTAAATCATGAACGAAGAATTAGATTTTGAACAAGTTGCAAAAATAAAAGTAATCGGTGTTGGTGGCGGAGGAAACAACGCTGTTAACCGCATGGTTGAAGAAGGCGTTAGAGGAGTAGAATTCTTTGTCGCAAATACAGATGTACAAGTATTACGTCGTTCGCCTGTAGAAAATAAAATTGTTTTAGGAAAAGATTTAACAAAAGGTTTAGGAGCAGGAGGTAATCCAGAAGTAGGAAAGAAAGCTGCTTTAGAATCTGAAGGAGATATTAGAACTGCCCTTGAAGGTGCAGATATGGTTTTCATTGCTGCTGGTATGGGTGGTGGAACTGGTACTGGTGCAGCACCTGTTTTCGCTAAGATTGCTCGTGAATTAGGAGCACTAACAGTAGGTGTTATTACTAAACCATTTACTTTTGAAGGAATGAAACGTAAAAAACAAGCAATCGAAGGTATTGATGAATTACGTTCTAATGTAGATAGTATTATTGTGGTTTCAAATGACCGTTTATTACAACTAATTGGTGGACGTCCAATGCAAGAAGCATTTAGAGAAGCTGATAATGTATTAAGACAAGGTGTTCAAACAATTACTGATTTAATTGCTGTTCCTGCATTTATCAACCTTGACTTTGCAGATATCTGTGCAGTTATGAAAAATAGAGGAAATGCGTTAATTGGTATTGGCATGTCATCAGGAGATGATAAAGCAAAAGAAGCTGCAAAACGTGCAATTTCTTCACCTTTATTAGAAGTTTCCGTAGCAGGTGCTAAAGACGCTATTATTAACGTTACAGGTGGACCAAATATTTCATTATATGATGCTAATATTGCTCTTGAAACAATTACTCAAGAAGTTGGAGATGACATTAATACTTATTTAGGTATTGCTATTAATGAAAACTTAGATGATGAAATTATTGTTACTGTTATCGCAACAGGATTCGAGGAAGAAAAGGAAGAAGTAACTGTCCAACCTTCAGTAGCAAGACCTTTAGGTGAAGAACCTCAAACTTTTGAATCATATGATGATGACGAAGATGATGATGACGGTTTTCCACCAGCATTTATCAAAAATAGAAGAATTTAATAAGATGAGCTAACGATGTTAGCTCATTTTTATAAAGGGGGAAATTTAAATGAAAATTGGATTTATAGGATTAGGGAATATGGCCGGGACAATTTGCCAAGGTCTTATTAAAAGTGATTTTATTGATGGTAGTGAGGTATATGGATATGATATAAATAGTCACCAGCTGATGATGTTTGAACAAGATTTTGGTATTCATGTATGTTCAAGTGAACAAGACGTTGTTAAAAATTGTGATTATTTGGTGATGGGGGTCAAACCAAATGTCGTAGAAAGTGTTATTTCAAAAATAAAATCAGTCATTGATCAACAAGTGATCGTTTCAATTGTTGCTGGTTATGGAAATGATAAATATGAAGAATTATTACCGGGAACACATCACTTAACAATTATGCCAAACACACCAGCTAAGGTATTAGAAGGAACGACTTTATTTGAAAAAGACAATACTTTAACAGCTGAAGAATTAAATTATGTACAAACAATGTTTGAAAGCATCGGTGAGGTTTATCTTATTGAAAATTATCAAATGGTTGCCGGTGGTGCTTTAAGTGGTTGTGGACCAGCTTTTGTTTATATGTTTATTGAAGCTTTAGCAGATGGTGCAGTCTTAAATGGTTTGCCTCGTGATTTGGCTTATAAGCTTGCCAGCCAAACTGTTTTAGGAAGTGCAAAAATGGTTAAAGAGACGCAATTACATCCAGGTATTTTAAAAGATCAAGTTTGTTCTCCAGGTGGTATTACGATTCAAGGTGTTAAGGCTTTAGAAGAAAATAATTTTAGAAACGCTGTGATGGAAGCAATCGATCGTTCAAAAAAATAATGTGTAGAAAGTATGGATTTTTGTCCATACTTTTTTAAATGTCCAATCTTTTTTGACATCTTTTTTACTTGCCATCATATATGATGATAAAGGGGTAAGCAAGATGGAGGTCTATGTTGAATTAACTTATTGTATGAATGGTATCTTATTTATCATGACTTATGAAATGATTTCATTATTGCTTAATATTAATTGGTCATTTTTGAAAATCCTTTTCTTGAGTTTTTTAAGTAATATATCGATTGTTCTCATTTATATAGACTATTTACCATATATAAGTTTTTTATACTGGATTGTCCTTTTTTTATTTATTTTTAAAAAACAATTTTTCTTATATTTTCCAGTTTTTTTAATTGTTTATTTTTCAATACTATTCTTTATCAATACCCTAATAAAAGAATCATTTATATACAACGGAATCTTGATTACTCCCATAAATTATAAAGATATAGTTATTGTTGTTATGACATGTGTTTTTTTAATTATTGAAACAATTTATTTAATTTATACAAAAAGAAAAATAAAACAAAAAGATGATCTATATGATGTAACACTTATTTTTAATAATAAGATTTATCATCTTTCAGGGTTTTTAGATAGTGGTAATCATGCAAACTATCTAGGTTATCCACTTATTTTTATTAAAAAAAGTAAAATTGATACTTATCAACAATTAGATACATTGATTATTGATGGCTTAAAAAAAAGAAAAATAGATATTATTTTAGTTGATCAAGTTTTAGTAAATAAGCAATCTTTAAGAAATGTTTATATAGGTGTATTGGATGAATTAGATTATGATTGTTTATTAAATAAAGAATTGATGGGAGGGATTATTTGATGTGGCAAATGATTAGACAGTTTTTAAATACAAAACAGTATCTTTATTATATAGGAAGACATGATATTTTACCGCCTCCTTTAAAAGGTCAACAAGAAAAGGAAATAATTGAAAAAGCAGTTTCTGGGGATCAAAAAGCAAGAGATTTATTGATTGAACATAATTTAAGATTGGTTGTTTATGTTGCTAAAAGATATGACAATAGCGCCAATTGTCCTTTGGAAGATTTAATTAGTATTGGCACAATTGGTTTAGTAAAAGCAATCAATACTTTTAAGGCAGATAAAAATATTAAACTTGCTACGTATGCTTCAAGGTGTATTGAAAATGAAATACTTATGTACTTAAGAAAAAATAATAAGATTCGTTATGAGATTTCTTTAGATGAACCTTTAAATATTGATTATGATGGTAATGAGTTATTATTAGGAGATATCGTAGGAACTGATGATGATCTTGTTGAACAAGAAATGTTGAAAAGTGATCAAAAGAAAATTTTTTATGAAGCTTTAAAAGAATTAAATGAAAGAGAAAAAGAAATATTGATTTTAAGATATGGTTTATCTAATAATGATGAATTGACACAAAAGGATGTTGCTGATTTATTAGGTATTTCACAATCTTATATTTCTAGATTAGAAAAAAAGATTATAAAAAAATTAAGAAGTCAATTAAATTATGATGAAGTGAAATAGTATATTTTTATCAAAAAAAGCCACACTAATTTTGGTGATTATTGTGGAAAAAGAAAGTTTTATGAGCGCTATCCCTATTCAAAAAACACTTTCTAAAGAAGAATTATATACTTTGATTCAAAATTATCAAAAGAATCATGATCAAAAAAGTAAAGAAATGATTATTCTTTCTAATACTAAATTAGTGTTATCTCTAATGAAAAGATTTTACCAAAAATCAAATCAATATGAAGATCTGTTTCAAGTAGGCATCGTTGGTCTAATAAAAGCAGTCGATCATTTTGATACCAATTATCAATTACAGTTTTCAACGTATGCAGTTCCTTTGATCATTGGTGAAATGAAACGTTATTTAAGAGATAATACACAAGTTAAGATTTCTAGACCAATCAAGGATTTAGCTTATGCTATTTTAAAAGAAAAGGAAAAATATTTAAATCAATATCAAAGAGAACCAACGATTCAAGAATTATCACAAAATTTAAATATTGAAAAACAAAATATTATAGAAGCAATGCAATCTACTCAAAGCATTGCTTCTTTCCAAGATGCTGTAGGAAATGATGATCAAAATGAATTATCATTATCAGATATTATCTCACTAGATCCAGAAACATTGAAACATTATCATGATCACCTTGATTTAAAAAATGCCTTTGATTGTTTAAATCAAAGAGAAAAGAAAGTAATTCAAGAAAGATACTATCAGGGTTATTCGCAATGTGAAATAGCAGATGAGCTTTTTGTATCACAAGCGCAAATTTCTCGAATTGAAAAAAAAGCTTTAGAAAAATTACATAAAAAATTAGTCTAAAGCATATTTTATAGAGGTGATCGTATGAGATTTGTATCATTACAATCAAAAGATGTGATTAATGTTTATGATGGTAAAAAAATAGGGTATATTGCGGATATTGAATTAGATTGGTGTCAAAAATGTATACGTGCTTTAATTGTCGAAAAAATGAATTTTTTTCATTTTTTTTGTTTTTTTAAAGAGCCTCCTGTCTTAGTTATTCCGATTGAATGTGTGATTTCTTTAAAAGGTGATGTGATTTTAGTGAATATTGAACAGGTTTAGCTAGATTTCCTTGTTGATACCTTTGATAATCAATAAATGTATGGTATAATATTGAGGAAATAAAAGGAGGATGACTTCATGGGTTACGGTGAAAAAGTAAAAAAATGGTTTTTTGATGAAGATGGGGATGGAGAAGATATTGCTGAAGATTATGATGCTGTAGAGGTTGATACTGAACCTAAAACAAGCTTATTTGAACAAGCAAAATTTTCTAAAACAAGCGAAGCTGTGAAATCATTAAATATGAATAAAGATAGTCATTTAGTTTTATTTGAACCACGTTCATTTGGAGAAACTCAAGATATTGCAAATTATTTAAAAACAAAAAAAGCAACAGTTGTTAATTTACATCGTTTACAAAAAGATCAAGCTAAACGTGTTGTTGATTTCTTAAGTGGTGTTATTTACGCTATTGAAGGTGACATTCAAAGAATTGGACCAAAAATTTTCTTATGTACACCTCGTAATATTTCTGTTGCAGGAACAATTGATCTAGATGAAGATGAACAAGAAGATTAAAAAGTATGGTTTCCATACTTTTTTAAGTTATGTTTGAACATTTTAAAGGGGAAGAAGTCTTTGTAAAAAAGGTACTTGATTATTTGGATCAAGTACAATATAAACAAAGACTTATTTTAACGCAATTTTTAGATCCGTATCATCAATCAATTGTTAAAAGTGTTATTGGGCATCAAGATGAAGTTCAAGTTTTAGAAAATGGTGGTTTTATTCATAGTGAAAGTCAAAGAATGATTATTGCTCCTTATTTTTATGAAATAGAAAAGGAAGATTTTGAAATCGTTGTTTGTAAGATTATTTATGCAAAAAATTTTGAAAAATTAACACATCGAGACATTTTAGGTGCTTTAATGTCTTTAGGAATTAAAAGAGAGTTATTTGGAGATATTGTTGAAAAAGACAAAGATTTTTATTTAGCTGTTGATCGACATATTTATGAATATTTAAAAGATTATTTATCAATGATTAAAAGAAGTAAAGTAAAGTTTGTTGAATGGGATGAAGAAATAGAAGTAAAAAATGATTATTTAGTAAAATCATTTATTGTATCTTCATTTCGATTAGATAAGATCATTTCTTCTTTTTATAAAATTTCAAGACAAAAAGCAGCAGAATTTATTCGTGCTGGTCATGTAAAAGTTAATCATAAACCGGTTGAACAAATAAATTATTTATGTAATAATAAAGACATAATATCATTCAAAAAGCATGGTAGAGTGATGTTTGTTGATTGTAATAAACAAACACGCTCTGATAATTATGTGGTTGAAGGGTATTTTTATAAGTAGGGAGTGAACATGATGTCATTGAAAAAACAAGTATTTGGTTATAATAAGTCACAAGTTGATGAATTGATCAATGAAAAAGATAATGAAATAAAACAGTTGAATGATCAAATTAAAAAATTACAAGAAGATTATCAACAATTAGAACATCAAAAATCATTATTGCAGCATCGTGTAAACATCCAAGAACAAACAAATGAAGAAATTGCACGTCTTGCATTAAAAGAAGCAAGCGAACTTATTGACAAAGCGAAAAAGAATGCTAATATGATACTGAGCGAATCGCTAGAGTATGTTCGTTCGTTGTCTGGTGAGATGAGCGACTTTAAAGCGCAAGCTGTTAAATTTAGAGCTTCGGTAGAAAAAATGTCAAAAGATATCCTTGAGTCTATTGATCAATCTGAAGTTTACAATTTAATTAATGAAGATAAATACGATGAAGGAGACAGTTTATAATTAGAGTTTTAAGAGAGCTGATGGTTGGTGTAAATCAGTAACAAAGATTATAATGTATCACTCTGGAGTAGCCCTTTGAATTAAGTAGAAGGTGACGTTAATCGCGTTAAGATTTCAAGAGCGTATGAAAATACGAATTAAGGTGGTACCGCGATCACATCGTCCTTAGGATGATGTGTTTTTTTATTTTTAAAGAGAGGAAAGAAAAAATGAATTACAAAGACACATTATTAATGCCAAAAACTGACTTTGAAATGCGTGGAAACTTACCAAAAAAAGAACCTAAGTATGTAGAACGTTGGCAAGAAAACGACATGTATAACAAAGTTATTCAACAAAACGAAGGAAAAGACAGCTTTGTCTTCCATGATGGTCCTCCATATGCTAATGGAAATATGCACATGGGACATATGTTAAACAAAGTCATCAAAGACGTTATTTGTCGTTATAAAAATATGAATGGTTTCTATACACCATATATTCCTGGATGGGATACTCATGGTTTACCAATTGAAAATGCTATTCAAAAATTAGGTGTTAATCGTAAAGAAATGCCTACAGCCAAATTTAGAGAAAAATGTGATGCTTATGCTCATGAACAAGTAAATAAACAAATGGAACAATTGATCCGTATGGGAACATTTGCGGATTACAAACATCCTTATTTAACATTACAACATGAATTTGAAGCAAGACAAATTGAAGTGTTCGCTAAAATGGCGATGGATGGATTGATTTTCAAAGGATTAAAACCAGTATACTGGTCACCATCAAGTGAATCTGCTTTAGCTGAAGCTGAAGTTGAATATCATGATATCAAATCACCAACAATTTTTGTTAAATTCCAAGTTAAAGATGGTAAAGGAGTCTTAGATAATGATGTTAATTTCGTTATTTGGACAACTACTCCTTGGACAATTCCTGCTAACTTAGCAATCTGCTTAAATGCTTCTTATAACTATGCATTAGTAGAAACTGAAAAAGGAAAATTAATTGTCTTAGATACTTTAGTTGATGAATTAATGGCTAAATTTGAAATTACTGGTTACAAAGTTGTTAATCATTATAAAGGATCTGAATTAGAATATATTACATGCCAACATCCGTTATATGATAGAGAATCATTAGTTATCTTAGGAGATCACGTAACAGCTGATTCTGGTACTGGATGTGTTCATACTGCACCTGGATTTGGGGCAGACGACTTCTTTGTAGGTCAAAAATATAACTTACCAGCTTATTGTAACGTTGATGAACATGGTTGTATGATGGAAGATTGTGGTGAATGGTTAGCTGGTCAATATGTTGATGACGCTAATAAAACAGTAACTATGAAATTAGATGAAATTGGAGCTTTATTAAAACTTGAATTCATCACACACAGTTACCCACATGATTGGCGTACTAAAAAACCTATTATCTTTAGAGCAACTGATCAATGGTTCTGTTCATTAGATAAAATTAGAGATAAATTATTGAGTGAAATTGATAATGTTAACTGGTTAAATGAATGGGGACACATCAGAATCTATAACATGATTAGAGATCGTGGAGACTGGTGTATTTCACGTCAACGTACTTGGGGTGTACCAATTCCTATTTTCTATTGTGAAGATGGAACTCCAATTATTGAACAAGAAGTATTTGATCATATTTCTGAATTATTTAGAGAACATGGTTCAAATGTTTGGTTTGAAAGAGATGAAAAAGATTTATTACCTGAAGGATATACAAATGAACATTCACCAAATGGTATCTTCAAAAAAGAAAAAGATATCATGGATGTATGGTTTGACTCAGGAAGTTCACATACAGGTGTGATGGTAGAAAGAGGATTTAATTATCCAGTAGATCTTTATTTTGAAGGTAGTGACCAATATCGTGGATGGTTCAACTCATCATTAATTATCGGTGTTGCTGCTCATGGTAAAGCTCCTTATAAAACTGTCTTATCACATGGTTTCGTATTAGATGGTAAAGGAAATAAAATGTCTAAGTCATTAGGAAATACAGTAGATCCTATTAAACTTGTTAACCAATATGGTGCTGATATCGTAAGATTATGGGCTACTTCTGTTGCTTATCAACAAGATGTTCGTATTTCTGATGAAATCATGAAACAAGTGGCTGAAGGATATCGTAAAATCCGTAATACCATGAGATTCGTTTTAGGTAACTTAAATGACTTCAAAGCAAGTGATTTAGTAGAAATCAAAGATTTACCTGGTGTTGATCAATATATGTTAGCTAAATTAAATGAATTAATGAAAGCTTATGATGAAGCTTATGCAAATTATGACTTTGCAACAGCCAACCAAGAAATCTTAAATTACTTTACAAATACTTTAAGTTCATTCTATATGGATTTCACAAAAGATATCTTATACATTGAAGATGCAAATTCTCCACGTAGAAGACAAGTTCAAACTGTTTTATATCATCATGCTAAAACAATGATGAAATTATTATCAACAGTACTTGTATTTACTGCTGAAGAATTACATGATCATTTCCATTGTGATGAAACTAAAGCAGAATCTATCTTCTTAGAACCAAAATATGAATTATTTGATATTGAAAATGAAGAAGAAGTTTTAGCTTATTTTTCTAAATTTATGGAAGTAAGAAAAGATGTTTTAAAATCTATGGAAGGTTTAAGAAATGAAAAATTAATTAAATCGAACATGGAAACAAAAGTAACATTATCTTTAAAAGATGAATATAAAGATATTGCTAACTTAAAAGATGATTTAAAACAATTATTTATTGTGGCTAAAGTTGAATTAGTTGATGATACAACTTTAGAAGAATATGAAACTAGCTACATTAAAGTTGAAAAATTCAACGGTGTACAATGTCCAAGATGTTGGAACTATTTCGATGAAGATGAAATGAATGGTGAATTATGTTCACGTTGTGCAAGTGTAGCTCATCGTGTAGCTGAATAGCAGATAACAGGATGTATCGAAAGATACATCCTTTTCTTTTTAAAAAACAATTTTGTAATGAAAAATAAAGCGAACTGTGTTATTATTTACGAGATTGTAGGTGAGGGAGTATATGAAAAAAGAAATATTAGGTAAATGTATGCTATTAATGTCTGCTCTTATTTGGGGAAGTTCTTTTATTGTTATGAAAAATGCTGTGGATTTTATTTCTCCATTTACGCTATTATGTATACGTTTTGTGTTAAGTACAATTTTCATTTCTATTTTATTTTTTAATAAAATAAAAAAAATCAAAAAACAAGATCTATTAGGTGGTTTTTTAGCAGGTCTAGCCTTATTTAGTGCTTTTTCAATTCAAACATTTGGTTTGCAATTGACAACACCTGGTAAAAATGCTTTTTTAACAGCCGTTTATTGTACGATTGTTCCTTTATTAAGTTGGCTTTATTTTAAAAAGAAACCCGATAAAGCACAAATATTTGCGGCTATCCTTTGTTTTATTGGAGTTGGTTTTGTTTCTTTAGATAGTTCCTTAAAGGTGAATTTAGGTGATCTTTATACTTTGATTGGTGGTTTTTTATATGCTGTTCATATTATTGTGTGTGAAAAAGCAATGAAAAAGACATCTCCAATTATTATTACTGCCTTACAATTTGCATTTGCTTCTATTTTTTCATTTATAGCAGCCTCTTTATTTGAAGATATTTCAGTTGTTTTCCATATTGATTCAAGTATTTATCTTCAAATCTTATATCTGGCATTTTTTGCAACTACATTATGTTATTTATTTCAAAATGTGGGACAAAAATTTGTTAATGAAAATATAGCAGCATTATTATTAAGCTTAGAATCTGTTTTTGGAGTTTTCTTTTCCATATTATTTGGACAAGAAATAATGACACTTCAAATTGGATTAGGATTTATGATTATTTTTATTTCGGTTTTGATATCAGAAACAAAGTTATCTTTTTTACATAGGGGAGGAAAACAATGATTAAAAAATTACTTACAATAACTTTATCATTGATGATGATTTTTACATCATTCGTACCAGTTTTCGCTGAAGGGGAAGAAGTCAATATTGTAGGACAATATGGAATTGTCATCGATAAAGATACCGGACAAGTTTTATACAATAAAAATGCCCATGATAAAATGTATCCAGCAAGTATTACAAAAATTTTAACATGTATTGTTGCTATTGAAATGTTAGATGATTTAGATAAAACAGCCACTATTACTCAAAGTGATATAGATACAGTTTGGGAAACAGGAGCTACTTCTGCAGACTTTACTGTCGGAGAAGTTGTCACTTATAGAGATATGTTGATGGGAGCAATGTTACCTTCAGGTGCAGATGCTTGTCGTGCTCTAGCTAATAATACGTGTGGTAGTCAAGAAAAGTTCGTTGAAAAAATGAATCAACTGGTAAACAAATTAGGATTAAAAGATTCTCATTTTGTAAATACAACAGGAATTCATGATGATGATCATTATACAACAGCTTATGATATGGCTAAAATTACCCAATATGCTTTAAAGAATAAAAAATTTGTTGAAGTCTTTGATAGATATCAATATACGTCAAGTGATGGTCAACATCAATGGGTCAAAAAAGTTATTTATAAAAGTAAAAGAGACCATATTGATACATCAATGATTGAAGGCTGTAAAAGCGGTTACACAAGTAAAGCCCAAAGTACTTTATCTAGTTTATTGAATATTGATGATCATCATTATGTTTGTGTTGTTGGCTTTTCTAAAAATAGTGATGGTTATAATCATTGTACAGTAAATGATACCCTTGCTTTAGGTAATTATGTAAAAGATCATTATTCAGTTGCGAATATTATTAAAAAAGATGCAAAAATGAATTCTGTTAAAATAAAAAATGGTCAAACAAATAAAGTTGATGTCATCACAGAAAAAGATATCGAAGCTGTTTTACCAAATAATTACAATCCATCTGATTTAAAATATAAATATCATTTAAAAGATTTAACAGCTCCTGTTAAAAAAGATCAAAAAGCAGGAACAATGGATGTTTATTATCGAGATACTAAATTAGAAACAATTTCACTTAATACAACACAAGCAGTAGATGAAAGTGGTTCTGTTGTTTTTATGAGAAAAATGAAAAATGTTGTTTTACCATGTGTAATGGCAGTTGTCATCATTCTTGTGGTTTTATTATTAGTAAGAAAAATCATGATTAAACAAAGACGTAAAAAAAGACGTCAACAAAGAAATCGTAGAAAGTAGGGAAACCTACTTTTTTACTTATATATGCTTAATTATTATACGTATATATAAGTAAATATATTGACATATACTTATATATACGTATAATATAAGCAAGAGGTGAGTGATATGACTTATAAATGCGTATTTAGTGATATTGATGGAACATTATTGAATTCAAAACATCAAATAAGCGAAAAAACAAAAAAGAAAGTACAACAGTTAGCTATACAAAATATTCCTTTTATTCTTGTTTCAGCGAGAATGCCTAAAGGAATGCATTATTTTTTAGATGAATTACAAATAAAGGCACCAATGGTAAGTTATAGTGGAGGTTTGATTTTAGATGAAAATCAAAAAGTTATCTATTCAAAAGGATTTTCAGTAGAAATGGCGAAAAGACTTTATAAATATATTAAATATTATTATCAAATTCCTGTTAGTTTTTATGTTGAGAATCATTGGATGGTCGATGAAATAGATGAAGGAATTGAAGAGGAAAGTATTATTACAGGGTTAAAACCTGAAAAATTGGATTTAAATGGAGTTAAAAAGGTTCATAAATTATTAGTGATTGCTGAAGCAGGAATTGTTGATCGTTTAGAAATGAGCTTAAAAGAAAAATTTAGTGGTTTAAAGATTTATAAATCAAAAGATACTTATTTAGAAATTATGGATGAATCGGTATCAAAATCCAGTGCAATTCAATTTTTATGTGATAAAATGAAAATAGATCTTCATCAAACAGTTTCTTTTGGAGATAACTATAATGATTTAGATATGCTTCTTTTAACAGGAAAAGGATTTGCGATGGCTAATGGAGCGCAAGGTGTTTTAGAAAGTATTCCAACACATACGCTTTCTAATGATGAAGATGGAATCGTTTATGCATTAGATAATTTAGTAGGTGAATAAGGTGTATCAAGAAGAAAGAATTTATAAAATATTAGAAATATTAAAAACTAAAAAGACAATGACAAATCAAGAAATTATGGATCAATTTCATATTTCTAGAGATACAGCAAGAAGAGATATTGTTCGTCTTGTAAGTGAAAACTTAGCTGTTAGAACACATGGTGGTATTACTTTAAATGATGTACATCAAATTGGAAATTATCAAACAAGAAAACAAGAAAATGAAGAGATAAAAAATGAAATTGGCAAAACTGCTGTTTCTTTGATTGAAAATAACAAAGTGATCTTTTTTGATACTTCAACGACTGTTGCAGCTTTATGTCAATATGTAGAAAGTGATATAGAAGCTTATAGTCATTCTTTAGATAATATTGAAATATTATCGAATCATTGTTTATGTCAGATGATTGGTGGAACTTACTTTAAAAAGAATCGTTATATGTATGGAAGTCAAACGTTGAATATGATTGATCAAATTTATTTTGATTTAGCTTATGTAGCAGCAGCAGCTGTGATGGAAGATGGTGTTTATGTTGAAGAATTTGAAGATGCTATGATTAAAAAAAAGGTAGCAAGTCGAAGTCAAAAAGTTTGCTTAGTTGTAGATCATAGTAAATTTAATAAAAAAAGTTCTTATAAAGCTTTAGCTTTTCAAGATATTGATGTTCTTGTTGTTGATTGGTTACCTGATACTTATCGAGAAAAGATAGAAAAAGCAGGATGTCAAATAATATATACAAAAGAAAAGTAGATTCGTATGAATCTACTTTTTAGCAAGCATTTTATCAAAAAAATAACCGATTACTCTAAAAATCATGGCTAAACCAAAGATAGATAAAGCACCAATTGTTTCATATTTATGGAAAAGGAATGTACATAAAAAATATGTAATGATTCCTAATGCTGCTCCTAAACCTGTTAATAATGTCATGAAAACATCTTTTTGTTGTTGTTTCATAATTTCACCTCAAGAACTATTCTAACATAACAAAAACCAATAAACAATAAATAGAAGTTGTGCTATAATCTAGATAAAGTGAAAGGGGAAGTCTATGTATAATACGTTGATTTTTGATTTAGATGGAACACTTGTAGATTCAATAGAAGATTTAGCTTTATCTACAAATATATTAATGGAAGAAAATCATTTTCCTACCTATGATTTAGATACATATAAACAATTTGTAGGAAATGGTGTTGATAAATTAATAGAGCGTGCTTTACCTGAAAAATATAAAAAAGATGTGAGAAAATATCGTGCACGTTTTGATGAAATTTATAAAGAAAATTGTTTAAAACATACAAAACCTTATTCAGGAATGAAAGAATTAATTGATGAACTTTATCATCAAGGGTATAAATTAGCAGTTGTAACGAATAAACCAAAAATAAATGCAGTAACAATTGTAAATCATTTATTTCCTGGTAAATTTATGTATGTTTTTGGAAATACAGTTTATCAACCAAAAAAACCACATCCTTGTTTAGTACAACTAGCTATGCAGTTAATGGAAAGTAATAAAAATGAAACATTGATGATTGGTGATAGTAATGTAGATATTGAAACAGCCATCAATGCTAAAATTAAATCTGTAGGGTGTGAATGGGGCTTTAGAGGAAAAGAAGAACTTGTTCAAGCTGGAGCAACTTATACTGTTTCTAAACCAAGTGATATTAAGGACATTCTAAAATGATTGCAGTATCGAGATGTTTAATTGGTGAAAATTGTACATATGCTGGAAAGAATAATCTTTGTAAGGAAATAAAGGAACTTTATGATCAAGGTTTAGTGTTACCACTTTGTCCAGAAGTCTTAGGTGGTTTACCAATTCCTAGAACACCTTGTGAAGTTATTGGAGAAAAAGTGATTGATCAAAAAGGAATTGATCGTACAAAAGAATATACACAAGGTGCTAAAATTGCTTTAGATAAATGTTTAGAAAAAAATATTAAAATAGCTGTTTTAAAAGCTAAAAGTCCAAGCTGTGGAAAAAAACATATTTATGATGGAACATTTTCACATCAGCTTGTTGAAGGTGATGGTATTTTTGTACAGATGTTAAAAGAAAAAGGAATTGCAGTTTATAGTGAAAATGAAGTAACAGAGGTTTTAAAATTAATAAATGGAGGAAAGTAAAAATGGGACATATTTTATGGGTAGAACCTGTATTTAAAGAAATGATTTGGGGAGGAA
>NZ_JAJDKB010000044.1:0-19438 GCF_020589955.1 Faecalibacillus sp. TM498 | reverse complement strand
GGGGATTCCATTTCAAATCTCTGCCAAAAGTATGTAAAGTCAAAACAGAACCGAAGACGATCTTGTTTCTGTCGTTTTTATAGGAGTAAGGGCATTTGTTTTTTTTAAGATAGATCTTTTTCTTTTTGATTTTTCTGTACTTTGCGTCATTAAAAATACAGGCAAGGGTATTTCTGGCAGCGATAAAAAGAAGATTCAAAAGGGACCTGTCCTTAATAAAATAACCTCTTAAAAGATCAGGGATAGTAAAGACGATATGACGATGCTTGGCATCAAGGGCAATAGAGGAAATATGGGCAGCACGTAATTTAGCCTCTTTGGTACCACAAGAAGTACAGAGTTTGGAATGACATTTGTGAGGGACGATAGATTCGTTACCGCAATGAGGGCAGACAAAAAGATCATAGCCAAGATAGATGGAACCACAAAGAATAGTTTTCTGGATGGTATCATAGGTAATGTTTCTGATCTTGCCTCTATTATAAAGAGAGCGGATATAGTTGATGTTGTCATTAAAGATATAGGAAAAAGATTCCTTGCCTTTGATTTTATCAACATGATTAAAATTGTATAAAGTAAGACAGTCAGCATAGTTAGTATCATCAATCATAAAATCACCAACTAACATTTTAAAGAAAAAGGTAATAATCTTCAAAGATTATTACCATGTGGACAAAATTTATTTTGTCCCTTTTTTATTTGACTTGTTTCCTTATAAATTATAGAATGAACTAAACACGTTCATGAGGAGAAGACAATGGAAGAAATAATTAAGGTAGAAAATTTATGTTTTGAATACGAACCTGGATTACAAACAATAAACAATATTTCTTTTCAAATCCATAAAGGTGAATATGTAGCTATTTTAGGACATAATGGTAGTGGTAAAAGTACAATTGCTAAATTACTTATAGGATTATTAGAAAAAAAATCTGGTGAAATTTATATTGATGATTATCAATTAAATTTAGAAAATTTATATAAAATAAGAGAAAAAGTAGGAATTGTTTTTCAAAATCCAGATAATCAATTTATTGGTGCTACTGTTAGAGATGATATAGCTTTTGGACTAGAAAATATTTGTGTACCAAGAGAACAAATGGATGAACTTATTAATAGGTATTCTAAAGTAGTTAGAATGGAGAATTTTTTGGATCATGAACCAACTAAATTGTCCGGTGGTCAAAAACAAAGAGTTGCGATTGCAGGTATTTTAGCGATGAGTCCATCTATCATTATTTTAGATGAAGCAACAAGTATGTTGGATCCACGAGGTAGAAAAGAAATAAACGAATTAGTCAAAGAATTAAAGAAACAAAATAATATGACAATCATTTCAATAACGCATGATATTGAAGAAGCAAAAAATGCTGACCGAGTTATTCTTTTAAATAAAGGAGAGATTGTAGATTGCGACAAACCTCAAAAAATATTAACAAATGAAAAATTATTAAAAGAATTAAAATTAGATATTCCTTTTTCATTAAAAATTGCTAGAAAATTACAAAAAAAAGGTTATCAAATTAAAGATACATTAGATGTAGAAGAATTGGAGAAACAACTATGTCAATTACATGCAAAAGTTTAGATCATATATATGGATATAATACGCCTTTTGAATATTATGCACTTAAAAATGTGAATTTAAAAATAGAAAAGGGTTCATTTACAGCTATCATTGGACAAACAGGTAGTGGGAAATCGACACTTATCCAACATATAAATGCTTTATTATTACCAACAAGTGGAGAAATAAAAATAGATGATTATATTATTTCACAAAATAATAAGCCTCAAAATTTAAAAAGTCTTAGAAAAAAATCAGGTCTTGTTTTTCAATTTCCAGAATATCAATTGTTTGAAGAAACAATCGAAAGAGATATAATGTTTGGTCCAATGAATTTTGGAATTGACGAAAATAGTGCTAAAGAAATAGCTAAAAAATCTCTTGAAATGGTAGGTTTAGATGAAACTTATTTAGAAAAGTCCCCATTTGATTTATCAGGTGGTCAAAAACGTAGGGTAGCGATTGCTGGAATACTTGCTATGGATCCAGATATTCTTGTTTTAGATGAACCAACAGCTGGATTAGATCCATCAGGGATTAAAGAAATGATGGATTTATTTAAAAAAATTCATGAAATGGGTAAAACAGTAGTTTTAGTAACTCATGATATGAACCATGTTTTAGAATATTGTGACAATGTTGTTGTAATGAATGACGGACAAGTTGAAAAATCTGGGAAAGTAAAAGATATTTTTCTAGATAGTGATTATTTATTAAATTTAGGAATAGATTTACCTTTAATCACAAATCTTATTATTCAGTTAAATCTAAAATGCTATCATCTAGATACATCTATCAATGATATTGATGATTTAGTTGAAGCGATTGGTGGTGAACTTCATGGATAATATGACTTTTGGTAAATATATACCGGGGAATTCAATAATTCATCGTTTAGATCCACGATTAAAAATATGTGCTGTTTTCATATTTTTAATTTCTGTTTTTTTTGATGCGGGATTTATAGGATACGGTATCTTAGCAATTTATGTTTTATTATGTTCGTTAGTTTCTAAAATTAAACTTTCTCATATTTTAAAAGCAATAAAACCGATGCTCTTTATGATGTTGTTTTTGATGATTTTTAATATATTTTTAATGAAAACAGGTGATGTTATAATAAAAATAGGAAGTATTAGTATCTACTCAGGTGCTTTAATACAAACTGCTTATATTTTTATAAGGCTTGTATTGATTATTACTTTAACAACATTAATGACTTCTACAACGAAGCCTTTAGAATTAACACTAGCTATTGAAAGTTTATTAAATCCATTAAAAAGATTTCATTTTCCAGTGCATGAACTTGCTATGATGATTTCAATTGCATTAAGATTTATACCTGATTTATTAGATGAAGCGAAAAGAATTATGAAAGCACAGGCTAGTAGAGGTGCGGATTTTAATGAGGGATCTTTCATGGAAAAAATAAAATCAATTATTTCATTAATTATTCCTTTATTTATTTCTGCTTTTCAAAGGGCAGAAGAACTTGCTAACGCTATGGAAAGTAGAAATTATAATCCAGAAGCAACACGTACAAAATACAAAGTTTTAACATGGACGCATTTAGATACGTTATCAATGTTAATAACATTAGGTGTATGTTGTGGTGTGATTATAATGAGTTTTATGTAATGAATAGAATAAAATGTATTGTAAGTTATGATGGTAGTAAATTTCACGGATTTCAAGTTCAAAATCAATTTAGAACAGTTCAAGGTGAAATTCAAAAAGCTATAAAAAATATTTGTAAAGATGAAAATATTGTTATTCATGCAAGTGGTCGAACAGACGCTAAAGTTCATGGTAGAAGACAAGTCTTTCACTTTGATACTTTAAGGGAAATGCCTGAAAAACAATGGAAAAGGGCTATTAATCACTTTTTACCTAATGATATTTATATTATTGATAGTTTCTTAGTTGATGAAAATTTTCATAGTCGTTATTCTGCTATTAAGAAAGAATATCATTATATGTTAAGTATGAATGATTATTCTCCATTCGAAACAAATTATATTTATCAATATGGAAAAGAATTAGATATAGAAGCAATGAGGAATGCTGCAAAAATTTTTATTGGTGAACACGATTTTGCATCCTTTTGTGCTGTTGATCAATATGGCAATACAATTAGAACACTTTATCAAATTGAAATTGAAAATAATCAAGGTATTGTTACTTTTAAGCTTGTAGGTAATGGATTTAGAAGATATATGGTAAGACATTTAGTTGGTGGCTTGATTCAAGTAGGGGCACACAGAATTACTAAAGAATTTTTAGAAGAGTTACTAGAAAGTAAAGGACAAAAAAAGTGTTTATTTAAAGCTAAACCACAAGGACTATATTTACATGAAGTTTTTTATAAATAAAACAATATTTGCTATATTTCCCAGGAAATAGATTATAGTTCTTATAATCCGATATAATTAGAAACTTTTATAAAGATGATAATTAAAGGAAACTCATTGATTGATTTCCTTTTTTTGTTTTCATCAATAATCAAAAATGGTAAAATAAGAATATAAAGGAGAAAAAATGATGGCAAGAAAATGTATTGAAAAATATTTAGAAACCCATAAAAGCACATATATAGGAAGATACAGGTGTCATAGTGCAGTACAAACAAAAAAATTTGAACATAAATTTCATTATTATATTTTAGATATTCAATTTAAAGCAATCGATGTATTTGTTACTATAGATTATTCTGGAGATGAAATCGTACCAACATTTTCTGTTAATCTTCATGAACAAGAACAAGAATACATTATAAAAGATGCTTTAAATAAGATTCTTTATTTTAATCAATTTAAAACAATTTTGCATTGTCATGTTTTTGAGCATTTTATTGAAACACATACAGTTAATACAATACTAGAACCTTTAGATTATCGAAATATTTTAGATTACTTAGAATATCATTCTGGTACAAACCAAGAAACTGTTGATGAATTTTATACATTTTTTAATCCATATTTAGATAGATTATTATATAATAAAAATTATAAAAAATTTATGGATTCAATAGCTCTTTTATTAGATAAAATTTTATATGAATATGAATGGGATGGAGTAAATGCAAAATATTTAGATACTGAATATCAATTTCATTTAGAATATTTTAAAGAGACCATAAAGAAAATGACAAATCATATAGATGGATTTTTTAAATCAACTAAAGATGAATTATTAGAAATCTTTGAGCGCTTATGTCAAATGCCAAGATTTACACTTTCAATTATAAAAGAATTTGGAAACCTTATTTTATTGAATAAAGAAGTTGCTGAAAGATTATTTAATCATTTTGAAAGATTAAATCCAGATCAGTTAGAAAATAATATTGTTATTTCATATCTCAAATCACTTTATCAAAATAATCATGAACAATATATTGATGCATGTGAAGATATTCTACGTTTTGTAATGAATGATGTGTTGACTTTTGCTAATCATGATTTACAAAAAGAAATAGGAAATAGAATTTTAGAAATAGAAGGATATGATTTACTTATCGATTTATTTTCAAAAGATTATAATACATTCTTATTTGTATGTTTTCCAATTTCAACATTTCCACCAGAATATAAAGAAATTATGCGTTTGGAATTAGAAAAAGCAATTCGTTTCTATGCAGCAAGGATGAATCATGATGAATATCGTCTTACTTCATTTGAACAGGTAGCTAATATTAATAGATTATTAATGGAAGAATATAAGGAGGAATATTCAAATGGTAAAGAATAATAAAACAGCAATTAAAGGATTATTAGTTTTAGGAGGTGTTTCTACTGCAGCAGCATCTGTTTACACATTATCCAAAAAATATGCAAAAAAATTATTATACAGACATCATAAACAAGAAGATAGACCAAGTATTTTAGAAACAAAATTCAATAGTCAAAATATTTATATAAAAAATGATCAAGATATTCAATTAAGAGGAATTTTGATTCCTAAAGAAAACCCTCAAATGACAGTTTTAATTTCACATCCATTTGGTTTACAGGCAAAAGATATGCAATTATATGTTCCATATTTTGAAGACCATTTGCCAGAAGCACAAATCTTATTAATAGATGCTTGTGCACATGGACAAAGTGATGGTTATATTAGAGGATTTGGAATCAAGGATGTCAATGATTTAGTATGTTGGAATAAGTACCTATTAGAAACTTATGGGAAAGATCATAAAATATTAATGTATGGTAAAGAACAAGGAGCAAATACAATTTTAAATGCTTCAGGTAGACATGTTTTAAAAAATGTTGAAGCTATTATTTCAGATGGGGCTTATACGTCACCATATGATATTATTGGATATCGTTTAGAAGCAGATTATAAGATTTCAAAATATCCAGCAATTTCAATTATTGCACGCCATATTAAAAAAGCTGTGCATATTGATTTAAAAGAAAATACAACAAAATATGTTAGACACAATGATATACCTACATTGTATTTTCATGCAAAAGATGACGATTTTGTACCATTAAAGATGGTTTATCCGCTATATAATAAAAATAGAGGAGAAAAAGTATTGTTTGTCTTAAAAGATGAAAAATACTTATATGAACTTGTTGAAAACGATGACTTTAAACAAACATTAAGTCAGTTTATCAAAAAATATATGAAATAAGGAGAAAAAGAATGTATTTTAAAGAAACAAAAGGATTTCCTAAAGATTTTCTTTGGGGAAGTGCATCTGCTGCTTATCAAGTAGAAGGTGGCTGGGATGCAGATGGTAAAGGTGTTTCCAACTGGGACAAATTTGTAAGAATTCCAGGAAAGACTTTTAAAGCAACAACAGGTGATAAGGCCGTTGATCATTATCATCGTTACAAAGAAGATGTCAAGTTGATGGCAGAAATGGGATTGAAAACATATCGTTTTTCAATTGCTTGGACACGTATTTATCCAAATGGAAATGGTGAAGTCAATGAAAAAGGTTTAGAATTTTATGACAATCTTATCAATGAATTATTAAAATATGGAATTGAACCTATGGTTACAGTTTATCACTGGGATATGCCACAAGCTTTAGAAGACCAATATCATGGTTGGGAAAGCAGAAAAATTGTTGATGATTATGTAAATTATGCCACAACATTATTTAAAAGATATGGAGATCGTGTAAAATATTGGATTACAATGAATGAACAAAATATCTTTACAGGACATGGATGGTTAGAAGGAATGCATCCACCAGGAAAAGTAGATGATATGAAAACATTCTATCAAGTCAATCATCATGCCAATATTGCACATGCTAAAAGTGTTATAGCTTTAAAGGAACTTCATCCAGAAGCAAAAGTAGGGGCTTCATTTGCTTATAGTCCAAGTTATGCTTATGATCGTAAACCTGAAAATGCAATGGCTAAAGCGGACTATGATGATTTACAAAATTATTATTGGATGGATGCTTATGCTTATGGACGTTATCCACGTGCTGCTATTCAATATTTAAAATCATTAGGATGTGCTCCTATCTTCGAAGAAGGTGATGAAGCATTAATGAAAAAAGCAGCTTCACTTATTGATTTCATGGGTGTGAACTATTATCAAACATGTGTTGTTGAATATAATGATATTAATGGTGTTGGTAGTGATCATACAATAAATAACACTGGTAAAAAAGGTACCGCTAAAGTTCAAGGTGTACCTGGTCTTTATAAAAAACCACAAAATGAGTTTTTACCAACAACAGATTGGGATTGGACAATTGATCCAATGGGAATTAGAATGTGTTGTCGTGAAATTACTTCGCGTTATGATTTACCAATCGTTATTTCCGAAAATGGTTTAGGTGCATTTGATAAATTAGAAGACGGACAAATTCATGATCCATATCGTATTGATTATTTAAAACGTCATATCGAAGAACTTAAAAAAGCATGTGATGATGGTTGTCGTGTTCTTGCTTATTGTACATGGTCTTATACTGATTTATTAAGCTGGCTAAACGGATATCAAAAACGTTATGGTTTTGTTTATATTGATCGTGAAGAAGATGAAAATTCAGGTACTTTAAATAGATACAAAAAAGATTCATATTATTGGTATAAAAAAGTAATTGAAACAAATGGAGAAGAATTATAGGAAACAATGTTTCCTATTTTCTTTAGGAGGTTAAGGTGTATAACTTTGCAAGTGATTATTTAGAAGGAGCTCATCCCCAAGTGATGGAAGCTTTAAATAAGACAAATTTTATTCAAACAGTAGGATATGGGGAAGATCAATATTGTCAAAAAGCTAAAGATAAAATAAAAGCAATATTAGAAAATGAAAATGTAGATATTCATTTTTTAGTAGGTGGTACACAGACAAATATGATTATGATTTCTTCAGCATTAAAAGATTATCAAGCTGTTATTGCTGTTGATAGTGGACATATCAATGTTCATGAAACAGGAGCTGTTGAATTTACCGGGCATAAGATTTTAACAAAGCCACATCAAGATGGAAAGATGATTCCTGAAATGATTGATGAAATCATGCGTGAACATCCTGATGAACATATGGTGCAACCTAAAATGGTATATATTTCACAAACAACAGAATATGGTACGTACTATACTTTAGAAGAATTAAAAGACATTTATGAATGCTGTCAACAAAATAATTTATATTTATTTATAGATGGAGCAAGACTTGGAAGTGCACTTGTCTTGAAAGATGCACCAACTTTACAAGAGATGGCGCTTTATAGTGATGTTTTCTATATTGGTGGTACAAAAATGGGAGCCTTATTTGGTGAATGTTTAGTTATTATTAATGATGAATTAAAAACCGATTTTAGATATCATATTAAACAAAAAGGTGCCATGCTTGCTAAAGGAAGATTATTAGGAGTTCAATTTAATGCTTTATTTGAAAATGATTTATATCTAGAAATAGGAAAACATGAAAATGAATGTGCTGATATATTAAGAAAAGGATTCAAAGATAAAGGCTATAAGATGTATATTGAAAGTCCTTCTAATCAAATATTTCCAATCGTTGATCAACAAACGTTGGAAAAAATAAATAAAAACTATATAACAACGTATATGTTTAAAATAGATGACCAACATACATGTATACGTCTAGTTACATCATGGGCAACGTCCAAAGAAATATGTGAACAATTTATAGAAGAATTATAATTGATTACATACTATTTTATTGTAAATAAATAGATAACGTAGTAGAATATGACTAGGATTTATTATCCTAAATTTCGAGAAATGGAGATAATAAAAATGAATAAAACTGAATTAGTAGAAGCTATTGCTTCAAGCACTGAATTAACAAAAACTGATGTAGATAAAGTAGTAACTGCTTTAGTTGAAGTTGTTACTGATGCTTTAGCTAAAGGAGATAAAGTTTCTTTAAAAGGTTTTGGTAATTTTGAAGTTCGTACTCGTAGTGAAAGAACAGGTAGAAACCCAAGAACTGGTGAAACAATGACAATTGCTGCAAGTAAAGCACCTGCATTTAAAGCAAGTTCTGCATTAAAAAAAGCTGTTAATAAATAATAATAGAAAACCGATGAGTTTGTTACTCATCGGTTTTTGCATCTTCAATTGTAATATTTAATTTATAATGATCTTTAATTTCTGGAATAGCCTGTAGATATGTGGTTAAGGTTTGTTCAGCTTTTGTTTTAGACTTTTCTAAAATACCATTAGAAATAGCTTCTTTTTCATTTTTTTTCTTTTCTTTAGTTGCAAAAGATTTATAATCGTTAATACTTATCTGATTAAAAATATTTGATGATTCATCATATACTTCAATAGATTTTTCATCAATTTCATGACTTAAAATTTTTGCTGCAGGTAAAGTAATATTTAATTGATCATTATCAATACTTATTTTAGCCTGTTTTAAATCAATCCCTGCTTTAATAGATCCATTATATGTAATAATAAAAGTTTTTTGTGTTAAAGGAATTTTCCAACCATTAAAAGATAATTTATTAGAAAATTTTCCTACCTTACTATAATCATATGAATAAAGTGCAAGCTCATTAATTTCAGTTAATTGATTTTTAATGGTTGTTGAAGTAATTTTATCATTGTTACTACCACTTGCATAATGAACACCTGCAAAAAAGATTGCAATAACTAAAACGATAATTGCTATAACACCACCAATAGCCTTTTTTGACTTTCCAAGAGTATCTAATATTTTCATGTCATCACCCACGAAGATTATATCATAATTTGTCGAAGTAAGATATTATAGGTATAAAAAAAGAATGATTTTAGAAATTATATCTAAAACCATTCTTTTTCTTATTTAATGATTTTACCGTAAACTTCTCTACCACAAGCTGCTGCATTACTTTCATCAGTATCAATATGCATAGCTGTTGCATATGAAGCGCTTACACGACAAACAACATCACCAAAGATCAAAGAACGTCCATCTGTATTAATTTCAACTTTAACGATTTCTTTATCTTTTACTCCAAATTTTTCAGCATCTTCAGGTGTTAAGTGAATATGTCTTTTTGCAGCAATCACGCCACAAGGAATTTCAACTTCTCCTGCAGGACCAACTAATTTACATCCAGCAGTTCCTTCGATATCTCCTGATTCTCTAATTAATGCTTGAACACCAATGCTTCTAGCGTCAGTTAAAGAAATTTCTACTTGAGTTTCTTTTCTTGTAGGTCCTAAAACAGACATATTTAATTCTCCTTTAGGTCCAATTACTTTTACTCTTTCAACACAAGCGAATTGACCAGGTTGAGATAAATCTTTTTTATTTGTTAATTGATGACCTTCACCAAATAAAGTTGCTAAATCTTTATCACTTAAGTGAATATGTCTAGCAGAAGTTTCGACAATAAACATACCTTCCATATTTTTCTCCTCTTTCCATATATTAATACTACATTTATTCTACTCTTTTTATCATTTAATGCCAATAAATAAAAAAAAAATAAAAAAATTTTTTCTCACTTTTGTAATAAATTTATTAATTTGCTAAAAAAAGATTATCAAATCATTGATAAAACATTAAAAAATGTATACAATCTAGCTATTTTTTAGGAAAATCATAAAAAAAACGCTAATCTTTACACATATTACTAAATGTGCTATTCTAACTGTACAAAAAAAGGAGGAACCTTTATGAACAAAGAAAATGTAGGTTTATATGATCAGTCATTTGAACATGATAACTGCGGAATAGGGGCCGTTGTTAATATCAAAGGATTAAAAACTTATAAAACAGTAGATGATGCTTTAAAAATCGTTGAACAATTAGAACATCGTGCTGGAAAGGATGCAGCAGGGGAAACTGGAGATGGTGTAGGAATCTTAACACAAATACCAGATGAATATTTTCAAAAGATTATTAAAGATTTTACATTACCTCAAAAAGGACATTATGGAGTTGGAATGTTCTTTATGCCTCAAGATGAAAAAGTACGTTTACGTGTCAAAAAAATGTTTGAAACAGTTGTTAAAAAAGAAGGATTAGAATTTTTAGGTTGGCGTGCTGTACCAACTGTACCTAGTGTTTTAGGGAAAAAAGCATTAGATGCCATGCCATATATTGTCCAAGCATTTATTAAAAAACCTCATGGCGTAAATTGTGGTTTAGATTTTGATAGAAAATTATATCAAGTGAGAAGAATTTTTGAACAAAGTCAATTTGAAGATACTTATGTATGTTCACTTTCAAGTCGTACAATTGTTTATAAAGGAATGTTCTTAGTACAACAACTTCGATTATTCTTTAAAGATTTACAAGATAAAAGTTATAAAAGTGCCATTGCTTTAGTTCATTCACGTTTTTCAACAAATACAATGCCATCATGGAAAAGAGCCCATCCTAATAGATTTATTGTTCACAATGGTGAAATCAATACAATTAAAGGGAATGCAAATAACATGCTCTGTCGAGAAGAAAACATGCAAACAGATGTTGTGGATACTTCAAAAGTATATCCTGTTGTTGATGTCAATGGTTCCGATTCAGCTATGTTAGATAATACATTGGAATTTTTAGTAATGTCAGGTATGGAACTTCCAAGAGCTGTCATGATGTGTATTCCAGAACCTTATGAAAATGATAAAAGCATGTCACAAGCAAAAAAAGATTTCTATGAATATAATGCTACACTTATGGAACCTTGGGATGGACCAGCTTCTATCTTATTTAGTGATGGAGATATCATGGGGGCTATCTTAGATAGAAATGGTTTAAGACCATCACGTTATTACATTACAAAAGATCATTATTTAGTATTATCTTCAGAAGTAGGATCATTAGATATTCCAGCTAAAGATATTGTTTTAAAAGAAAGACTAAGACCTGGAAAAATGTTATTAGTTGATACTGTTAAAGGTGAACTTATTGAAGATGATGTTTTAAAGGAAACGTATGCAACAAAACAACCTTATGGAGAATGGTTGGAAAGCAATTTAATTAATTTAAAAGATATGAGAATTCCTAGTATTAGAGTAGAAAGATACGAAGGAGAAGAATTAACTAAATTACAAAAGATTCATGGTTATAGTTACGAAGATACAAACTATATTAAAAACTTAGCTTTAACTGGTAATGAAAATATTGTAGCAATGGGAAATGATACACCAATTGCAGCTTTATCAACAAAACATCCACCATTATTTAATTACTTTAAACAATTGTTTGCACAAGTAACCAATCCACCAATCGATGCGATTCGTGAAGAAATCATTACTTCAACAAGTATTTGTATTGGTCGAGATGGAAATATGTTGGAAGATAAACCAGAAAACTGTCATTTATTAAAAATCAATCACCCTATTTTAAGTAATACAGATATTTTAAAAATCAAAAACTTGAAAAAAGAAGGCTTTAAAGTAGGTGAAGTTAATATTACATATATTAAAAATACTTCATTAGAAAAAGCAATTGATCGTGTTTTTGTAGAAGTAGATAAACGTTATCATGAAGGATGTAATATTGTTATTTTATCAGATAGGGCAGTAGATGATAACCATTTACCAATTCCTTCATTATTAGCTGTTGGAGCTGTTAACTCTTATTTAGTAAGAACAAAAAAACGTAACAGTTTAGCTTTAATTCTTGAATCAGCTGAACCAAGAGAAGTACATCATTATGCGACATTACTTGGATATGGTGTTTCAGCTATCAATGGGTATTTAGCACAAGATACAATCTTTGATTTAATTGATCAAGGTTTATTAGATAAAGATTATTATGCAGCCGTTGATGATTATAATAGTGGTATTTTACATGGTATTGTTAAAATTGCTTCTAAAATGGGAATTAGTACAATTCAATCTTATCGTGGATCACAAAACTTTGAAGCAATCGGTTTATCAAGTGATTTAGTGAATAAATATTTTTCTAAAACAGTAAGTCGTATTGAAGGAAAAACAATTAAAGATATTGAAAAAGATGTTGAATATAGACATGATCAAGTATATGATCCACTTGGATTAGATGTAGACATTTCATTAAACAGCGCCGGTGATCATAAAGAAAGATCAGGAAAAGAAGAACATTTATATAATCCAGCAACGATTCATAAATTACAACAAGCAACACGTTTAGGTGACTATCAATTATTTAAAGAATATTCAAAAATGATTGATGAAGAAGGAGCACATTTAAACTTAAGAGGTTTAATGCAATTTAAAAAGACAAAATCAATTCCAATTGAAGAAGTTGAACCTGTGGAATCAATTGTTAGAAGATTTAAAACAGGTGCGATGTCTTATGGATCAATTTCAAAAGAAGCACATGAAACAATGGCGATTGCAATGAATAGATTACATGGTAAGTCTAACAGTGGTGAAGGTGGAGAAGATCCAGAAAGATTTGAAACACTTCCTAATGGTGATAGTAAATGTTCAGCTATTAAACAAGTTGCCTCAGGACGTTTTGGAGTAACAAGTGAATACTTATGTAGTGCCAATGAAATTCAAATTAAAATGGCACAAGGAGCAAAACCAGGAGAAGGTGGACACTTACCAGGTGGTAAAGTTTATCCATGGATTGCTAAAACAAGACACTCTACACCAGGGGTTAGCTTAATTTCACCACCACCACATCATGATATTTATTCAATTGAAGACCTAGCACAATTGATTTATGACTTAAAGAACGCTAATAAAGAAGCACGTATTTCAGTTAAACTTGTTTCAGAAGCTGGTGTTGGAACAGTTGCTGCCGGTGTTGCTAAAGCAGGTGCAGGTGTTATCCTTATTTCAGGATATGATGGAGGAACAGGGGCTGCTCCTAAAAACTCAGTTTATAATGCAGGTCTTCCATGGGAATTAGGTTTAGCAGAAGCTCATCAAACATTGATCATGAATGATTTAAGAAGCCGTGTTGTTATTGAAACAGATGGTAAACTCATGACAGGTAGAGATCTTGCAATTGCTACTTTACTTGGAGCAGAAGAATTTGGTTTTGCGACAGCACCACTTGTAACAATGGGATGCGTTATGATGAGAGTATGTAACTTAGATACATGTCCAGTAGGGGTTGCTACACAAAATCCTATTTTAAGAAAACGTTTTAAAGGTAAACCTGAATATGTTGAAAACTTTATGCGTTTCATTGCTCAAGAATTAAGAGAATATATGGCTCAGCTTGGATTCAAAACAGTTGATGAAATGGTTGGTCGTAGTGATTTATTAGAACCTAAGGATGATGTTAAAAATATTGATTTATCAAAAATCTTAAATAATCCATTTACTTCTAGTAAACATAGTCATCATGAAAAGAATAATGAATATGATTTCAAATTAAATGAAGTCAAAGATACAACAGTTCTTTATAAACAATTTAAAGAAGCTTTAGATAAACATCAAGGTAAAGAAATTGATGTCCATGTTACAAATATCGATCGTTCATTTGGAACACTCTTTGGATCAGAAATTACGAAGAAATATGGAACATCATTAGAAGAAGATACTTTCAAAGTTAACTGCTATGGAGCAGGTGGTCAATCATTTGGTGCTTTCATTCCTCAAGGTTTAACATTACATCTTTATGGAGATAGTAATGACTACTTTGGAAAAGGCTTATCAGGTGGTAAATTAATTGTGGTACCACCAAAAGATTCAACAATTAAACCAGAAGATAATATTATCATTGGTAACGTTGCTTTATATGGAGCAACATCTGGTGAAGTTTATATCAATGGAGTTGCTGGTGAAAGATTTGCCGTACGTAACTCAGGAGCACATGCCGTTGTTGAAGGTATTGGAGATCATGGTCTTGAATATATGACAGGTGGTATGGTTATTGTTTTAGGAAAAACAGGGCGTAACTTTGCTGCTGGTATGTCTGGAGGTATTGCTTATGTCTATGATCCAGATAATACATTCTATGAACATGTCAATAAAGAACTCGTAGAATATAAAAATGTGAAATCACGTTATGATGAAGATCAATTAAAAGAAATGATTCAAAAACATTATCAATATACAAATTCAAATGTTGCGAAAAAGATTTTAGATGACTTTGGAAATGAAGTTGCACACTTCAAAAAAGTTGTTCCTCATGATTATAAACGTATGATGTCACTTATTAGTTCATTTGAACAACAAGGACTTACAAATGAACAAGCAAAAGTAGAAGCATTCAATGCTTTTAAGAAAGGAATGTAGATTATGGGAAAGCCAACAGGATTTTTAGAAATAGAAAGACAAGTATCAACAGAAGTTGAACCATTAAAACGTATTAAGAACTTTAATGAATTTCATAAACCATTATCTCGTGATGAACAATCATGCCAAGGAGCTCGCTGCATGGATTGTGGAGTTCCTTTCTGTCAAAATGGAAAAATGATTCAAGGAATGGTATCAGGTTGTCCACTAAACAACTTGATACCTGAATGGAATGATTTAATTTTCCATAAAAATTATAAAGCCGCTTTAAAAAGACTTTTAAAAACAAATAATTTTCCAGAATTCACATCAAGAGTATGTCCTGCTTTATGTGAAGCAGCATGTACTTGTGGATTAAATGGAAATCCCGTTACCGTAAGAGAAAATGAAAATGCAATTATTGAAACAGCTTATGCTTCCAATTGGATGCAACCCCATCCACCTAAACATCGTATTGATAAAAAAATAGCAATTATTGGGTCAGGCCCTTCAGGACTTGCAGCAGCCGATCAATTAAATAAAAGAGGTTATCAAGTAACAGTCTTTGAAAGAGAAGATCGTTTAGGAGGGCTATTAATGTATGGTATTCCTAACATGAAACTTGAAAAACATATTATTGATCGTCGTATTGAATTAATGGAAGAAGAAGGTGTTGTTTTTAAAACAAATGCCGGTATTGAAAATAGAAAACAAGTTCAACAATTATATAAAGAATTTGATCGTGTTATTCTTGCTTGTGGTAGTAAAAAGGCTAGAGATATTAAAGCACCAGGGAGAGATGCCAAAGGTATTTACTTTGCGGTTGATTATTTAACTGGAATTACTAAATCATTACTTAATAGTCAATTAGAAGATCAAACTTTTGTTGAAACAAAAGGTAAAAATGTACTTGTTATTGGTGGTGGAGATACTGGTAATGATTGTGTTGGTTCAGCTATTCGTTTAGGATGTAAATCAGTTATTCAATTAGAAATGATGCCAGAACCACCTCATGAACGTTTGGATTCAAATCCATGGCCTGAATGGCCACGTGTGAAAAAGACAGATTATGGACAAAATGAATCTATTGCTGTCTTTGGACATGATCCTCGTCTTTATCAAACAACCGTTAAAGAGTTTATTAAAGATGATAAAGGAAATGTAAAACAAGTCGTTATTGTCTCACTTGAATCAAAACAAGTAGAAGGTCGCATGCAAATGGTTCCTGTTAAAGGAAGCGAAAAAACATTAGATGCAGATATTGTTTTAATTGCTGCAGGATTTGTAGGCTGCGAAGATTATGTTGCTAAAGCTTTTGATGTAAAACTTACACCAAGAGGAAATGTGGCAGATGAAAATTACCAAACAAATCAAAAACAATTGTATGTTGCTGGTGATATGCGTAGAGGTCAATCTTTAGTTGTTTGGGCAATTAGAGAAGGACGTGAAGTGGCACGTGCAGTTGATGAAGATTTAATGGGGTATTCTAATTTATAGGATATCAAAATATACTCACAATCATTGATAGAAAACCTTGGGATATTCTCGAGGTTTTCTTTTTTTAGTGATTTGAAAGAGACTATGATGAAAGCAATATGGAGAAAAAAGAATGAATGAATTAGAATTAGTAATTAACGAGGTCAAAAAGGCGGTCGTTGGAAAAGATGAACATATTAAAAAAATATTGGCTTGTATTTTAGCAAGGGGTCATGTTTTATTAGAAGATATACCTGGTGTTGGGAAAACAAATTTAACGTTAGCACTTTCTAAAGCTTTATCTTTAGATTTTCATCGTATGCAATTTACAAGTGATGTCTTACCAGGAGATGTTACAGGTTTTATTATTTATAATCAAAAAAACAATGATTTTGAATATAAAGAAGGACCTATCATGTGTAATTTATTTTTAGCAGATGAAATAAATAGAACATCTCCTAAAACACAATCTGCTTTATTAGAAGTAATGGAAGAAGGAAGAACAACAGTTGATGGTATCACTTATCAATTACCACAACCATTTACAGTCCTGGCTACACAAAATCCTTATGGATCAGCAGGAACACAATTATTACCAGATTCACAATTAGATCGTTTTATGGTATCCCTCATTAGAAGATGAAATTGAAATTTTAAAAAGAAAAAGTCAAGAAAATCCTTTAGATATCATTCGATCTGTATGTAAACCGCAAGATATAATAGAATTACAAAAACAAGTAGATCAAGTTTATGTGGATGATAAGATTTATGATTATATTGTAAGAATTATTCATAAAACACGTGATCATGAATTGATTCAACAAGGGGCTTCTCCACGTACATCTATTTCTTTATTAAAAATGGTGAAAGCAATAGCTTATATGGATCATAGAAATTATGTTATTCCTGATGATATTAAAAAAGTTATTTATGATGTATTGTCACATCGTTTGATTTTAACCTATGATGCAAAAGTTAAAGGTGTGGTTATTCAAGACGTTATTAAAAGTATTTTAAAAGAAGTAAAGGAACCAAAAATAAAAATATGAGAAATGGTAGAATCAAATACTTTAGTATATTAGGCGTTGTGTTATTTTTATATTTAACGACATCTGTTTATTCTTTGCTTATTTGTACATATATTTTACTTATTTTACCAATTCTATCTTTAGTTATTTCTTTACCAGGAATGAGACATGTAGATGTTGAAAAAACACATGAACATTTTATCGCTAAAAGAAATCATTTAGCTTATTTACATTTCAAAAGAGTTCCTTATAAATATTATCCTTATTATAGTTATGATGGAGAAACGTTTAAATTAGATAGCTATTCAAAAGGTCAAAGTTCATCAAGACATACGAATGTAAAAATAGGTGTTTCATCTAGTGACTTATTAAATGCTTCAGGGGATTATACAACACCTCAATATGATCAATTTGTAGAAGAAAATTATCTAGGTGTTTCACAAGATATAAAAAATCAATTATTAAATTTATTAAATCAAGCGGGTTATCATGAAGAAATGACAATCTATGAAAAAGTAACACTTGTTAAAAATCTACTTGCTAGTCAATGTGTTTATACATTACATTCAGGTAGTTGTCCAAGTGATCAAGATCCTGTTTTATATTTCTTGTTAGAAAATAAAAAAGGCTATTGTATGCATTTTGCTTCAAGTGCAGCCTTATTATTACGTACTATAAATGTTCCAGCTCGTTATACGACGGGATATGTTTTAGATGAAAGTGATTTTAAAGGGGGCAATGTTGCTGCTGTTACTTAAGCAAAAGCACATGCTTGGGTCGAAGTTTATGTAAAAGGTGTTGGTTGGGTAATGATTGAAGCGACTCCGGGATCTGGTGGTTCTTCTTGAAGTGAGCCGATGGATGAACCGGCAGCTGGAAAAGCGGAAGAAACGAATCAACAAAATATTGAAGAACAAAAATCAAATTCAAATGATCAACAAGGTTCAAATAGTAGTGGAAGTCAAAGTAGTCAACAAAACTCACAAAGTAGTGAACCAAATCCTGAAAATAAAGAACAAAAATCACAATGTAATACACAAAGTAATAGTGAAAATAAGCAAACAGAAAAGAAAAAAAAGAAAAAGACTAAAAAGGATATAAAGAAAAAAGAAGTACAAAACCAAAGTGAAGATCATAAAGTTATATTTATTGTGATAATCTTTGTGTTATTCTTTGTTATTGCAACTATTATCCTTGTTTTAAGAAGAAAATATCTTTTAAAACAAAGAGAAAAACTTTTATCTCAAGAAAATATAAATAAAAAATATATTGCTTATTATGATTATTTAAATGAATTAAAACAGTATAATTCAGAAATAGAAAATAATTATCGATATATCGCTTTAAAAGCAGCTTATTCAAATACTGTGATTTTACAAGAGGAATTAGATGAAATTAGAAATTATGTTGAAGAGTGTTTAACATTGATTCAAGAAAATAATTCATCATTAAAGCTTCTTATTTATCAATATATTTATGTTTTATTTTAAAAGTTAGAGAATACTCTCTAGCTTTTTTTGTAAATATTATTTACAATGATTACTTTTATAAGCTGATTTTTGTAAATGTTGGTTTAAATGATAAGAGAATATTTTATAGATTTATAACCTTATGGTATAATGATGAAAAAAGAAGACGGAGGTAGTATATGGCTTTACAAAAAGACTTTTTATGGGGTGGAGCGTTAGCTGCTCATCAATTTGAAGGGGGAGTATTAAATACTTCTAAAGGATATTCTGTAGCGGATGTCATGACTGCAGGAG
>NZ_JAJDKB010000043.1:0-20207 GCF_020589955.1 Faecalibacillus sp. TM498 | reverse complement strand
AGACTAAAATCCACTTTGTCATATCTAAAGTGGAATTTAACTTTTCACTTTAGAAAGAATTAATTTCTGCTTAAAACAATTGACAAAGATAAAGATATTTATTAATATAGACATGCAAATTGAATATTGCTTAGGTAAGCTATAGATTTCTCTATTTCTGATCATAAATAGACATCTATAGCTTTTTTTATGGAAAGGAGACTTATATGGAAAATAGAAACCCAATGGAATACAAGCCTGTATTTCCTTTATTAATGTCAATGGCGATTCCGCCAATGATTTCAATGTTGATTCAATCATTATATAATATTATAGATAGTATCTTTGTTTCTCAACTTGGAGAAGAAGCTTTAACAGCAGTATCATTGATTTTCCCTTTACAAAATTTATCATTAGCTATTTCTTGTGGAATAGGGATTGCGATGAATGCCTTTATTGCAAGACATTTAGGAGCTAAAGATGATAATAAGGCATCTTATTATGCAACTCAAGGAATTGTGATGTCACTTGCACATTCTTTATTATTTTTAATTATTGGTTTATTTTTTATTCGACCATTTTTAAATATGTTTACAACAAATCAAAATGTAATTAACTATGGAATGCAATATGGAATGATTGTTGTCTCATTAGTTATTGGTCAATTTATTCATCTAGCTATTGAAAAGATGTTTCAAGCAACTGGAAACATGATGATGCCCATGATCATGCAAATCTTTGGAGCTGTTATTAATATTATTTTAGATCCAATCTTGATTTTTGGTTATTTTGGATTACCTGCTTTTGGTGTTGCTGGAGCAGCTATTGCGACAGTAATTGGTCAATTTTCAGCAGCTTCTTTAGCATTTGTCTTATTTAAAAAATACAATACACATCTTCATATTTCATTTAAGAAATTCAGAGTAGATTTTCATGTTATTTCTCAACTTTATAGTATAGCTATTCCTTCAAGTGTGATGATGTGCTTACCATCTGTTCTTGTTTCTTTATTAAATGGTATACTTTCATCTATTTCACAAAGTGCAGTTGCTTTCTTCGGGGTTTATTATAAGTTACAAACATTTATTTATATGCCAACATCAGGAATTGTACAAGGGATGAGACCTTTAATGAGTTATAATTATGGGGCTAAGTTAAAAGAAAGAATGCATCAAATTTTAAAAGTATCTGGTTTGGTCATTGCTGCTATTTTAGGAGCAGGAACATTATTATTCTTTATAGTTCCAAATGTTTTACTTTCTTTATTTAATGCAAGTAGTGGTATGTTAGAAATAGGAGAAACAGGGCTTAGAATTTTATCTTTAAGTTTTATTGTTTCATCTTTTGGAGTTTTAATGTCAGGTGTTTTTGAAGCTCTAGGTTTAGGAAAATATTCTTTAATAGTTTCTTTACTTAGACAATTATTGATTACAGTACCATTAGCATACATTTTATTAAATATCATGGGGATTGAAGGTATTTGGTTATCATTTGTTATTGCTGAAGCAATTGCAAGTATTGTAGCTTATATCTTATATCATAAAAAATTTAAAACCATATAAAAAAGAGGCTGTTATGAAATTAAATAATTAATTTCATACAGCCTTTTCTTTTGTAAAATAAAAATATATTAAAAATAAGAATTTTAAATATCTATATAATAAAATTATTCTACTATAAGAAGCAATTGTTTCTAATTACAATAATTCCTCAAACGTTATCGTTGAGAAATTAATTAGTAGGAAATAAATATCATTGGTAAGATATCAATATCCTATTTTTTAGTTAGAATTTATAACAAAAAAAGATGTTACGATTTTAAATTATTTCGTAACATCCCCTTTTTTACATAAAAATTATTTTTTATACTATTTCTTTTCTATTGATTTTATTGATTTACCACCTTTAACACAATTTAATTTTCCATTATAAATAGTAACCATATAATTATCTCTCGCAAAATTTATAGCTTCTATCTTACCTTGTTGGTTATAGAATATATTAATAGCAAATCCATTGGCTTTACTAGGATTATAATCGTTAAGAAATTGACCGTTGAGGCAGTCAGATAGTACTTTGTATTTATAAATAGCTGAATTTTTATTTTCACTTTGTAAAAAATGTAATACATTTTTTACAATTTCTTTATCAATATATGATGCGCCAGAATAGCTATCACTAAGATACTTGTCAGGCTCTCTTTGTCCATGACTCATTAAAGAATCAGACACTCTTCCAACTTGATTGTTTGTTGTTTTTTTATAAGGAAAATCTGCAGGTAATGTGTAGTTATATTTAAAAATTGATTGTTTTTTAAATTCATCTTCATCTGTTGCATAGCATTTTGTAGCAGCAATTTGCGCTGCTTCATAAATCCCATGTGCTTCTTGTATAATACCTGCTTTTTTTGCTTCATCTACATATCCTAAAACGGATGGAATAGCCACAGCAGCTAAAATTGCAAGAATGACAAGAACAACTATTATTTCAACAAGCGTAAAACCATGTTTATTTCTAATTTTTTTAGTATCTATCATTTCTTTTCTCCTAATTATTTGATTAAGTAAGATAATATTTTTATTACTATTTTAATATGTTAATCTTTATTTAGCAATGATTAAAAGTAGATTGCCATGATACTTTTTGTATTTGATCATGTTTTCTATTTTTTATATTTTATCCAATAAAACCTTGAAATAGGTTTCTATTTAAAAAAAATAGAAAAGAAAAAATATAAATTTATGATATACTTGTACTCCAAGGAGGAACTATGATGAAAAAACTCTATTTATTATTACTTTCATTATTGATGACATTTACTTTAACAGGATGTAATCAACAAGTAGAAAAAGCATCTTCTAAGCAAAGTGTAACACTTTCTTTAGAACAAACAAGTAGTCAGGATGTAGATGTTTATGTTGATCAAGATCAAATTGATACTTTAAAAAGTCAAGGTGCAGGAACTTATAAGTTAAAGTTAACTAAAGGAAATCATGAGTTAAAAGTTGTACAAGATGGTGAAGAAACTCAAAAATCGTTTTATGTAGACTCTAAAGAAACCTTACATTATCAAATTACAAATATAGAAAACCAATTACAAATAGAAACAGATCAGGTTTCTTTTGATGAAAATAATGTTCAAGATATTTTAAATCAAATAGAAGAATATAGTGGACAACCATATATTGAAATCAATAACAATAGTCCTACTTTTAAAGAAAATGAATATACTACAAAAACATATATTCAATTAAATGATTTAGATGAATATGGACGTACTAAAAAAGATCAAGCTTGTTTAGGTCCTGAAACACTTCCAACAAATAAAAGGGAATCTATTGGAATGGTTAAACCGTCAGGATGGAAAACACAAAGATATGATGATTTGATTTCTACAAAATATTTATATAATCGTTGTCATCAAATTGGTTTTGCTTTAAGTGGTTTAAATGCTGAAGAAAGAAATTTAATGACGGGAACACGTTATTTTAATGTTACAGGTATGTTGCCTTTTGAAGAAGAGGTTAGAGATTATATTAAAAATACGAATCATCATGTTTTATATGAAGCCATTCCTGCATATAAAGATGATGAATTAGTAGCAAGAGGCTTGATTTTACAAGCAGCTTCTGTCGAAGATGAAACGATTCGTTTTTGTGTTTACATTTATAATGTACAACCGGGTGTTACTATTGATTATCAAAATGGAACTTCAAGAAAAGCCAAAGAAGGAGAACCAACTTATGGCATCAAAGAAACAAAGGATCCATTTGATTATCATAATAAATTAAGTAATAAAAGTAAAAAGTATGTTATTAATATAAAAAATAAAAAATATCATGATCCAAATTGTTCAAGTGTTTCAAAAATGAGCGAACAAAATAAAGAAGTAGTTACTTCAACTTCAAAAAAATTACAACAACAAGGATACAGTCCTTGTGGCATCTGTCAAAAATAAAAAAATGTTGCGGTTATCGCAACACTTTTTTATAAATTGTAAAATTACGTAATAAATTAAACATTTAAAATAAGCGGTTACAAGTGATTATCATGTTCAAAGAGGATGTTTATTATATTATTCTCAATTATTATTTTCAGCCTATGATGCAGGGGATAATTTATTAGATGTTATTAGTAATGCTGGTTACAAAGCAGGGCATGAAGGCTATGAAAGTATTTCATTACAAGCTATGGGATTAAAATAAATTGCAGGTATTAGAGGAGGACCTCAACAAGAAACACCAGAGCTTTCCACACTTACTGATATTGAAATCACAGAAGAAACATCTTATAAAAAAAGTGATGATCTTCAATTAAGTGTTACAGGTATTTATACAACATCTGATAATGAAACATATAAAAGAGATATAACTGATGAAGTAGAAATTAAAGGGTATGATGCGACTCAAATAGGAAAGCAAAACGTTATAGTTGCTTATACAGAACATGATATTTTTTTAGAAAAAGAAATTGAAGTATTTGTTGTAGAAGAAACTGTTAAAAAAGATGAAACAGTTACAACACCTACTACAGAAGATAAAGTAACGAATAAAATAAATAATAATAAAAAATCTCAAAAAACAACAGCTGTAAAAACAGGAGATAGTACATATATAGGTACTTATTCATTATTTGCGTTTTTAAGTGTTTTACTAACGGTTATGTTGAAGAAATATAGATTTGAATAAACATAATAAAAAAACGATTTGAAATAATACATCAAATCGTTTTTGTTTAATGATGGGCATTATATACTTCATTAACAGCTTCAGCATAGAGTGCTCTTGATTTTTTATTAGGGTTTGTGTTGAAGTTCTTTTTATCTAAGTAGATTTTTCGTAATTCATTAGTTAATTTATTCTTTTTTATATATGCCTCTTTTTTAGATAATAAATATCCTTTACATTGCATTTGCCAACTGTATTCGTGTGTATTTTTATTAAAACGTATATATTCTTGTTGATAATCATTAATTGTATTTACGATTGCAAAATCGCAACTATATTTTATTTTTGTACCTTTTAAATTAGTGATGTTTCTCCAATATGGATTTTCTTCGTATACTTTTATAGTAAATACACGAGTACTATCTTGACAAGGAAAATGATAGTTAGATCTAAGAACTTTATTAAATGTATTCATAAGTATTTCTTTTAATTCTTTAGCACTGTAGTATTCATCAAAATTATTTACTTCAATATTGATATCAAAGTCATATCCTTTATTTGTTTTCGGATCATAAGTAATCATATTTCGGCTAGAACTTCCTATAAACTTATAATCAAATGTAAATTGTTCTCTAAGTTCATCTTGAACTTGATTTATTATTTTGATTAATTCTTTTTTTACTGGCATGTATTTTGATTTAGAAACATATTCAAAATGGTTCATATTTTATTCCTCCTATTTTTTATGCCATTTAAAACAAAAAGTTTTAAATCATTATATTATAAATCTAAGTATAAACATATGCAATAAAAAAGTGAGATGTTTCCATCTCACAAATTAAATATGATCAATAATTTCATCTAAATCAATACCTAATTGAAATCCTAAAGAGAAATAGTCATCAATTGTATTTTGGTAATCTTGACTAGAATAAGTTGATGAAACATTCATCATTGATTGATAAATTTTTAAAAATAAGTCTTCTAAAGATAAACGATTAGGAATTTCAGTATGATTTTTAATAGTATCAATTCTTAATTCATAACCAATAGACATTAACATTTTTAAACCATCTAAATAATGTTCTAATAGTTCATCGTGATGAATAGCTTCTTCTTTTTCCCAAAAGATAAAACATCTTGAATCCTGACAAACTTCTCCTAAATCATGTAAGAAAGATAATGTTTTTTGCTTAAGTCGAGCGACATTTAAAATTTCATTTTTGTTTACTTGTAATTCTTTATTTACGTAAACTTGATACATTTTAGATAAATCATTCATAAAAATCACCTCAATACTATTATATCACGAAATATGAACTAGGTTTGAATTTGACATCAAATAATCCTCTAGATATAATATTCAAGATTTAAAGGAGGATGAAATTATGCGAAAAATTTGGATATGCGGTGCTAAAGGACAAATTGGACAAGCAATCAATGAAATTATTGATAAACTTGAATTCAAAGTTCTTGATACTGACATAGACGATTTGGATATTACAGACACAGATGAGGTCTTACGTTTTGGGGAAATGAATAGACCAGATATTATTATTAACTGTGCAGGACTCACAAATATAGAGGAATGTGAAAATGATATTTCTAAAGCTTATAAAGTTAATGCTTTAGGTGCTAGAAATTTATCTATTATTGCTAGAAAATTAGAAGCTAAATTGGTTCATATTTCTACAGATGATGTTTTTGATGGGAAAAGTGATCAACCTTATAATGAGTTTGATCAAACAAGACCACAAACAGCTTATGGTAAATCTAAATTAGCTGGAGAACAATATGTTAAAGAATTTACTTATAAGCATTTTATTATTAGAAGTACATGGGTCTATGGTTTGGGAAATAATTTTATTAATGATTTATTAGAAAAAGTAAATAAAGGTGAATCTCTAGCAATTGCCTCTGATCAATTTGGATCACCTACAAGTGCTAAAGAACTTGCACGTTTTATTTTACATTTAATTGATACAAATGAATATGGAACATATCATGCGACAAATAAAGGGGTATGTAGTCGATATGAATTCGCTCATGAAATTTTAAAACTTACAGGAAAAGAAGCTCAAATGAAGGCAGTACCTACTCATTTATCTGATTTTTCTAAAGTTAGACCAGCTTATTGTGTCTTAGATAATTTTATTATGTCAATGACTCCAGTTTATACTTTTCCTTCATGGAAAGAATCTTTAAAAGAATATTTTAAAGAAAGGGGTCTATATAATGAAAAATAAAAAGAAGTTAGGTTTAACAACTTTGATTTTTATAGCACTTATTGCAGGTGCAATTACCGGAATTATTATTAATTATTGTATTCCTAGTAATAAAATCGTTGATGATTTTATTGTTAGTGGTTTATTTTATGTTGTAGGACAAGGATTTATACGTTTAATGCGTATGTTAGTTGTACCACTTGTCTTTTGTTCAATTGTTTGTGGAAGTATGGCAGTAGGAGATACTAAAAAATTAGGATCTGTAGGACTTAAAACAATGCTTTTTTATCTATGTACGACAGCACTTGCCGTTGTTGTTGCTTTATGTATCGCTAATGTTATTAATCCAGGTATTGGTTTAGATATGTCAGCAATTAAAATCACTTCAAAAGTAACAGAGTCAACACAAGCAACAAGTGTGACAGAAACATTGTTAAATATTATTCCAACAAATATTTTTGAATCACTTGCAAATGGAACAATGTTACAAATTATCTTGTTTGCGCTTATTTTAGGTGTTATTCTTGCAAATATGTCAGATCGTGTAGATATTGTTAAAAACTTCTTTAGTCAATTTAATGATATTATGATGGAAATGACAATGGCTGTTATGAAGTTAGCACCAATAGGTGTTTTCTGTTTGATTTCTAAAACATTTGCAGAAATAGGTTTTGATGTTTTCATCCCATTATTAAAATATATGTTCTGTGTATTACTTGCATTAGGAGTTCAATGTTTTGGGGTTTATATGTCAATGTTAAAGATTTTTTCAGGATTAAATCCAATTATCTTTATTAAAAACTTTTTCCCAGTAATGGCTTTTGCCTTTTCAACATCAACATCCAATGCAACAATTCCAATGAATATTGATACTTTAGCTGAAAAAATGGGTGTTTCTAAAAAGATCTCATCTTTTACAATTCCATTAGGAGCAACAATCAATATGGATGGAACATCCATCATGCAAGGTGTTGCGGTTGTCTTTACAGCTCAAGCCTTTGGAATTCATCTATCTATGATGGATTATGCTACAGTTATTGGAACAGCAACGCTTGCTTCAATAGGAACAGCAGGAGTACCAAGTGTTGGATTAATTACACTTACCATGGTCTTTAATTCCGTTGGTTTACCAGTAGAAGGAATTGCTTTAATTATGGGAATTGACCGTATCTTAGATATGACAAGAACAGCCGTTAATATTACTGGAGATGCAGTATGTACAACAGTTGTTGCTTCAATGAATAAAGCAGTTGATCGAGATATTTATTATGGTAGAAAATAATTAAAAATTAATTAAATGAACCAAATAGGTTAAATTAATAACTTATTTGGTTCATTTTTTTGTTATAAGTTATAAAGAGTTACATTACATGAGTTATTTCAAAAATTAAATTTAAATGATAAAATATATACATATATAATAAATATTTTGTAATTAATGAGGAAGGTGTTATTTATGAAAGGATCAGAATTAAGATTAATAGAATACATGGAAGGATCTAAAAAAAGATTTATTATTCCAGTATATCAACGTAATTACGATTGGAAAATTGAAAATTGCAAGCAGCTCTATGATGATCTTATTCAAGTAATAAAAAATAATAGTAAAACACATTTTTTTGGAAGTATAGTTTCAGTATATGAACCATCGGGAAGAAATACAGAATTTCTTATTATCGATGGGCAGCAGCGTTTAACAACAATGTCACTGCTTTTTTTGGCTATGTATAACCTTCTTGAAGAAAAAATAATAATTTCTGAGGATGAGTCTTTAAAAGATCAGATATATGAAGATTTTCTGGTAGATAAATATCAACCTCAAGAAAAAAGAATGAAACTAAAGCCTATTAAAAATGATCAAAAAGCATTTAGTAAGCTTTTTAATAGTAAAGATGATTATATTAAAGATTCAAATTTAACGATAAATTATAGTTACTTTTACGAAAGAATTCAAAAACAAGAGATTACGATTGATGAACTTTTTGATGCAATTTGTCGCTTAGAAATTATTAATATTACATTAAATAATGAAGATAATCCACAGTTGATATTTGAAAGCTTAAACTCCACAGGGCTTGACTTAAGTGAAGGAGATAAAATTAGAAATTATATATTAATGGGTCTTCCAAAACAAAAGCAAGATGAGTATTATGAAAAATATTGGAATTGTATAGAAAAATGTACTAAATATGATGTTAGTTCTTTCATTAGAGATTATCTTAGTGTTAAACAACTTGTTATACCCTCGCAAAAAAAAGTTTATATAAATTTCAAAAAATATGTTGAGGATTCTTCTTTAAAAATTATTGAAATATTAGAAGATTTACTTAGTTATGCAAAAAGATATAATATTTTGTTATGTGGGAAAACAAGTAGTAAAGAACTAAATTCTTGTATTAATAGACTAAATCGTTTGGAAACTACTGTAACGAGACCGTTTTTTCTAGAAGTATTAAGGCTTTATGATGAAAATCAAATAAATTTGAATGAAGTCGCAGAAGCATTTTCTATAACAGAAAGTTATTTATTTAGAAGAACAATATGCGATTTGCCTACAAACGCATTAAATAAAATATTTCTTTTACTTAATAGAGAAATTATGAGATATGATGGTACGGATAGTAATTACATAGAAAAACTAAAATTTGCTTTATTATCAAAAAAAGATAGAGCTAGATTTCCAAATGATGATGACTTTTCTTTAATGTTCACAGAAAAACCGATTTATCAAATGAATAGTAAAAATAAAATTTATATTTTAGAAAGATTAGAAAATTTTGGAACATTAGAAGATAAAGACATATATAGACATTATGATGAAGGAGAATATTCTATTGAACATATTATGCCACAACATCTTACACCTGCTTGGATTAAAGAATTAGGTGATAGCTATGAGGAAATTCATGATACTTGGCTTCATAGAATAGCTAATTTAACGTTAACAGCATATAATTCAAAGTACAGCAATAGTACGTTTGTAGAAAAAAAGACAATGAAGAATGGATTTGAAGATAGTGGGATTCGTCTAAATACATATGTTTCTAAAAAGGATAAATGGACATTAGCTGAATTACGAGATAGGAATGATTATTTGTTGAAAAGAGCGCTAGATATTTGGGCATTTCCATCAACAAATTATAAGCCGCAAGAAAAACAATTGGATTCTTATACATTAGACGATGAAGCATCTTTTTTAAGTGGTAGACAGATTGCTAAATTTGTATATAAAGGAACTGAACAACCGGTTGTAAGTTGGGTTGAAATGTATACGAAAGTTTTAAGAGCTTTATATTTAGAGGATAAAACGATTATTACCAAGATTGCATTATCAACAGATGATGAATTATCTATTCATTTTTCAACTAATAAAAGAATTTTTAAAAAATGTGATGAAATAGGGGATAATGTTTATGTGCAAACTAATACAAATACACAAAGTAAATTATCTGTTCTAAATAGATTGTATAAGTTATATGGTATGAATCCAACTGATTTAGTTTTTTATTTGCGAGATTCTAATGATAAAGAAGATGAAAAAGGAACGAGATTTGAAATACGTCGAAAATATTGGGAGTATGCTTTAAAATTTATAAAAGAAGAAAATTTTGATAATAAATCTTTTGATAATGTAAATACTTCAAAGGAAAATTGGATAAATGGTACTTTTGGTATAGGTGGTTTTGCTATATGTTGTATTGCTAATTATGACTTTGCAAGAGTAGATGTATATTTTGGAAAGACTAATGCTAATGAAAATAAAATTGCATTTGATAATGTTATGTTACATAAATTAGAAATAGAATCAAATTTTGGTGTTAATTTAGAGTGGGATAGAGGAGATGACGTAAAAAGATCAATAATTTCGTATAGATTGGAAAATGTAAGTATTTATAATGAAAATGATTGGTTACAAATAGCTAAATTTCATGCAAAATGGAGTAAGAAATTTATAGATGCTATTGTTCCTTATTTAAAATAGGAGAGAAATATTCTAATATTAAGGAATAATTTATAATGATAGACTCTTTATAAATTATTCCTTTTAATAAAATGATATGTTATAATGACTTTCGACAAGAGTTGATGAAAGTTAGGTGATAGAGTGTCAAAAGTAAATGATTTAAAACAAGAAAATAAAATAAAAACAAGAGAATGTCTTTATGATGGACAAATTTGGACAAAAAATGACTTAGCGTATAAAACAAGTCTTTCATTGGCGACAACTACTAATATTTTACAAGAAATGTTGAAAAGTCATGAAATTGAATATGTAAGTGATTCTAAGTCAACGGGTGGTAGAAAGTCTAAAGAATATCAGTTATATAAGGATTATAAGCATCTGTTAAAAATAGTTTTAAAGAAGAATAAGAAGAGTTATGAATTTATTTTTGAAATCATAGATTTATATGATCAAATTGTTTATCAAAAAAATTATTCTTCTTTAAAAGGAACAGTTGAAGAGTTTTTAAAGATGTTAAAAAAGGTATTAAAGAAAGATCAAGAAATTGCTGTCATTTGTTTATCACTGCCAGGGGTTTGTGATCAGGGAATGATTGATTTGTGTGATTTTGAAGATTTTCAAAATAAAAATATATTAGAAATTTTAAAAAAAGAAATCAAACAAAAAATAATCATTGAAAATGATGTCAATTGTGCTAGCATTGGTTTTTATCATCAATATTCACACTATCAAAATAGTGCTTTGATTTATCAGCCTGCGGTTGATTATGTAGGCTGTGGTATGATCATTCAAGGGAAACTTTATAATGGCTTTAGTCATTTTGCGGGAGAACTTCGATGCTTACCTTTTTATAATCATTTACAACAAGAGCGCTTATTAAAAGATGATCCTCAAGAATTATTAGAAAAACAAATTGCTACTTTATGTTGTGTCTTAAATCCAGAAGCTATTGGTATTTGTAGTGATGTTTTAAAAGACATACAAATATCTTTACCAACGATTCCTTTAAAACATCAACCTCAAATAATTAAAATTAATCAACTATATACATTAATTAAAGAAGGACTTTTTCAAATAGGAAAGAATCAAATGATAGGAGAGACGAATAATGAATAAAAGTTATATTGATTTACATATGCATAGTTTATACAGCGATGACGGAGAATTTACACCTACTCGACTTGTAGAAATGTGTCATGAAGCAGGGGTAAAAATTATGGCGATTGCTGATCATAATTGGGTTAAAGCCATTGATGAAGCCAAAAAGAAAGCAGAAGAATTAAAGATAAAATATATTCCTGCTATTGAAATTGATTGTACTTATAAAGGAATCAATTTACATGTTTTAGGCTATGGAATCGATTATACAAACCCAGCATTTAATCAATTGGGAGAAGATATTTTAAAACAAGAACTTAACTGTAGTTTAAAAAAATTAGAACTTACCAATCAATTAGGTTTTGATTTAAAAAAAGAACAATTAGATGCTTTAAGCAGTAATGGGGTTTATACTGGAGAAATGTTTGGTGAAGCTTTGTTAAAGGATGAAAGATATGTAGATCATGAACTTTTAAAACCTTATCGAAGTGGCGGAAGTCGTAGTGATAATCCCTATGTTAATTTCTATTGGGATTATTATGCCCAAGGAAAACCTTGTTATACAGAAGTTATTTTTCCTTCATTAGAAAAAACAATTCAATTAATTAATGATCATGGGGGAGTGGCTGTATTAGCACATCCGGGAAATAATTTAAAAGGAAAGTTTGACATTTTCAATGAAATGGTAGAAAAAGGACTTCAAGGAGTTGAATGCTTTTCAAGCTATCATAGTCTTGAAACCAATGATTATTTTTATCAAAAAGCTAAAGAGCTAGATTTATTATATACTTGTGGAAGTGATTTTCATGGTAAAACGAAACCAGCAATTCATCTAGGTGAAAATGGATGTGTTTCACCAGATGAAATTAAAGACCTTTTAATTAAATACCAATTAATAAGAGGCTAATTTAGCCTCGTAAGTATTTTTTTAAGTTTTCTAATTGATTATTACAATCACTTACACCTAAGTCATACATTTGTTGAATGACTTCTTTGTCTTTTTCAAGTCGTCCAATAGGGATGAGTTGACTAGGTCTTAAAACAAAAATCTTCTTTTCTTTTTCTAATTTTGTAATCAAATCTAAAGACGCATTATAATTTAAATAACGATTATTTAAGGTTTCTACAAAATGAGGATATTGATGATAAAAGAGTTTATTAAGATGTTTATTGGATGGCTTTTTACGATAATCTAAGGGTCTTGTTAAAACGACAATGATTTTATCAACATCCATCTCTAACATTTTTTTAATAGGAATACTGTCACTACAGCCACCATCTAAATATTCATGACCATTGACTTGAATGATATGAGATACAAAAGGCATTGAACCTGATGCTCTTAAATATTCAACTTGATCATAATTATCTAAAGTATCCAACAACTTATATTCTGCTTTTCCTGTTTGTAAATTTGTCACAACAGCATAAAAATCAACAGGAGATTCTTGATAACTTTGATAATCAATTGGATCTAAATCATCAATCAATTTTTCGAAACAAAATTCTTCATTCATGACATTTCCTGTTTTTAAAAAAGAATAAACACCCATATAATCTTTATTTCCAACGTAAGCTTTATTATATCTCAAAACACGTCCTATTTGTTTTGATTTATAATTCATTCCAAATAAAGCTCCCGCTGAAACACCAATAATTGTATCAACATCAATCTTTTCTTTTAAAAATGTATCGATGACACCCGCTGTGTATAAACCACGCATAGCGCCACCTTCTAATACTAAACCAACTTTCATTTATATCACCGAGGGTATTATATCATAAAATTTGAACATCAAAGCAAAAAAGAAGATGTTTGAATAAAATATATATTTTGCGTATAATACGATTAGGTGATTAAAAATGGAAAAAGGCAAAATACGTATGCTCGCCAATTTAATAGAGCTAAATAAAATAGAAGTAAGACTTTCAAAAAAATATTATGGGGGAATTTCTCCAAAATTTTATTTGAGAGATTTAAATAAAGAAACACTTGTAGAAATTCCTGTTGCTGAAACATGTGAAGATGATATTTGTGTTAAATATTATTTTAAAAATGTTCATATTGATTTAACGCATCATTATGAGATGGTAGATAATTATGGTTTAAGTGCTATTTTACAATATGTAAGACTTTCTGAATTGGATGATTTTGATGAATTATTTTATTATGATGGAAAATTAGGACCTCTTTACCAAAAAGAAAAGACAACTTTCAAAGTATGGGCGCCTACGGCTTTAGAAGTCATGGTTAAAGTAGGAAACGAAGCTTATCAAATGGAAAGAAAAGAAAAAGGGGTTTTTGAAGTAACGATCCAAGGAGATTTGGATAATCAAGAATATAATTATTTGATTCGTCATCATAAAAGTTTTCATGAAACATTAGATCTTTATGCTTATGCTTCTAATGCTAATAGTAATAGTAATATTGTCATTGATGTTGATAAAATCAATGAACCACTTTATTTAGAAAACTTACAACATATGAAAAGAAAAACAGAAGCGATCATTTATGAATTAAGTGTTCGTGATTTTACTATGTCTAAGACAATTAACGCAACACATCCAGGGACTTTTATGTCTTTAGTAGAAAGTGGTTTAGTTACACCACAAGGTAATAAAGCAGGGTTTGATTATCTTGTAGATTTAGGTGTCACTCATGTTCAAATCATGCCAATGTTTGATTTTGCAACAGTAGATGAACTTCATCCTACAGTGATGTATAACTGGGGTTATGATCCAATTCAATACAATGTTCCTGAAGGGAGTTATGCTTTAGATCCTCAAGATGGTTATTCGCGAGTTAAAGAATGTCGTCATATGGTTTCAACACTTCATCAAAAAGGTTTAAGAGTGGTGATGGATGTTGTTTATAATCATATGTATGATTATTATACAAGTGCGTTTGAAAGAACAGTACCGGGGTATTATTTTAGAAAGAATCAATATGGAGAAATGTCTAATGGTTCTTGGTGTGGAAATGATTTGGAATCAAGACATCAAATGGTAAGACGATATATTAAAGATATGTGTTTGCGTTGGCAAAAACTTTATGGAGTAGATGGTTTTAGATTTGATTTAATGGGTATTATTGATATTGAAACCTTAAATCAAGTTTATGATCAAGCTTCAAAAATAGATGATAGTTTTATTATGTATGGCGAAGGATGGAATATGCCTACAGCTATGGATGATCATGAAAAAGGAATGCAAGATAATCATCGTAAGATGTTAAATATTGGCTTCTTTAATGATTATTATCGTGAAACTTTAAAGGGTGGAAGTGGAGATTCTGCTTTAAAGGATAAAGGTTATTTTGCGGGGAATATGTATAATTGTGAAATTGGTGGTGAATGTATGAAAAATACAAATCGCTACAGCTATGTTGATCAAAGTATTAATTATGTTGAATGTCATGATAATGCGACAACATTTGATAAATTTGCAATTAGTAATGGAGATGAACCACTTGAAACTCGTAAGAAAAGACAATTGATGTTGAATGTTGCGCTTATTTTATCACAAGGAATTCCTTTTATTCATTGTGGTCAAGAGTTCTATCGTAGTAAAGATGGACTTGGAAATACGTATAATACATTAGATCATATTAATGCAGTCAATTGGTCTTTAGTTGATGAAAATCAAGAGGATATTGAAACTCTTAAACAAATGATTCAACTTAGAAAAGAAAATGGTGGATTTAAGTATGAGACAATTCAAGAAGTAAATGAATATGTAAGTACAAATCATTTTGATTATCGTATTTTAAGATATTGTGTGAAACAAAATAAAGGAAAATATCAAGAGATTGTTGCATATTTTAATCCTTCGTATTATGATTTTGAAATAAATGATATGGATGAATATGAAGTGATTTATAATGATCATGAATCACGCACATATTTAGCTCCTATTTCGATGAAAATATTTGGATTAAAGAGGTAAAAAATGAAATTAATTATTGGTTTAGGTAATCCTGGAAAAGAATATGAAAATACAAGACATAATACAGGATTTATGGTATTAGATCGTTTAAGTGAAAAATTAAATATTGAAATGACACAAAACAAATTTAAAGGACTTTATGGAAAAAGTAAATATAAAGGTGAAGATGTGATTTTATTAAAACCACAAACTTATATGAATTTATCTGGAGAATCTGTTAGACAAGTTATGGATTTCTTTAAAATCAATCAAGAAGATATCTTAGTTATTTATGATGATTTAGATATGCCAGTAGGGAAGCTTCGTTTAAGACAAAGTGGTAGTGCTGGTGGGCATAATGGTATTAAAAATATTATCTTGCATACTGGAAGTCAAAATTTTAATCGTATTCGTGTAGGTATTGATCGTAGTAAATATATAAAAGTTGTTGATTATGTTTTATCACGTTTTACAAAAGATGAACAAGATGCTATCAATCAAGGGATTGAAAATGCCAGTGATGCAGTCATTGATTATTTGGATCATGGATTTAACCATGCAATGAATCGTTTTAATTAGAGGCACATATGAAAAAGATACTACATTTATTAAAAGATAATAAAGCATTTAATGCTTTATTGAATAAACAAAATATCGTTGTCAATTCTTCCAACAGCGAAGCGCTACTGATTGCTAGCGCATTTTTGACTTTAAAAAAAGATATGCTGATTGTTAAATCAAACCAATATGAAGCTAATCTTCTTTATAAACAAGTTTCTCAAATGATTGATGAAGCCCTTTATTTTCCTGTAGATGAATCTTATCGTATTGAAAGTTTGGCCGCTTCGGGAGAATTATTAGGACAAAGATTAGGAACGATGTATCAACTTACACGACCTGGTTCACATCTTTTGATCAGTCATGGTCATAGTGTGATGCGATATGTTCCAACTGTTGATATTTTTAAGAAAAACTGTATGACTTTAAAAGTAGGAGATCATATTGATGTTTATGATTTACAAAGATTTTTAGTGCAAGCAGGTTATATGCATACAACACGTGTTGATCAACCTTTCTATTTTTCTAAACGTGGGGGAGTCGTTGATATTTTTTCAATGCAATATGACCATCCTATTCGTATCGATTTCTTTGATGATGAAATTGATTATATTAAATTTTTTGATGAAAAAACACAAAGAACGATTGAAAAAGTGGATGAAATTGAAATTATTCCAGCTACCGATCTTCTTTATTTAGATCAAGAAGTAGGTTCAGTTGTTACACAAATCAAAGATTCTTTTGAAGAACAATATCAAAAGATGGATGATTTATTTAAAGATGATTTTGAAGAAAAAATCATGATCGATATTGAAAACTTAAAAGCACATGCTACAGATAGTAGTCAATATGCGTATTATCATCTCTTTAAAAATGTGACGAGTATTAAAGATTATTTAGATGATCCAATTACTATTTTATGTCAAGAAGAAGATATTCATTTTCAAATCAAAAACTATATTTCAGAAAACTTCTATTATTATCAAGAATTAAGCCAAAGTGGACGCTTTTTAAAAGATAATCAACTTTATCAAGACTTTGATAGCATTATTAAAGATAACTATCAAGCTATTAATACTTTTGCAACAAATAAAGATGATGTTGTCTTTTTAAGTCACGATGTGATGTTTAATCGAGATGATGAAAAACGTGTCATCCAACAAATCAATGATTATTTAAAGAATAGTCAAATTTTAATTTCTCTGGAAAATAAACATCAACTTCAATTGATGGTGGAACTTTTTGATCGTCATGAAATGAAATATACACTTGTAGGAATTGATGAAGTAATTTATCCAGGTATTAATCTTTATGTAGGAAAACTTGCATCAGGATTAGAACTTATTGAAGAAAAAGTAGTTATTTTAACAGCCTATGAATTATTTGGAGAAGTCAATGTTTCTAAAACAAAATATTTTAGATTTAAAGATGCTAAAACATTACGTAACTTCCAAGAATTAAATGTTGGTGATTATGTTGTTCATGATAGCTATGGAATAGGGCAATATTTAGGAATTAAAACACTTGATGTTAAAGGATATCATAAAGATTATTTATATGTGGCTTATGCTGGAGATGATACGCTTTATATTCCAGTTGAACAATTTAAAATGATTCGTAAGTATGCAAGTGCTGATGGTAAAGTACCAATGATCCATGCTCTTGGAAGTAGCAAATGGACAAAAGCTAAACAAAAGGCTAAAAATAAAATTGATGATATTGCTGATCGATTAATAGAATTATATGCTAAAAGAATGTCTTCACCAGGGTTTGCTTTTTCTAAGGATAATGAATTACAAATCGATTTTGAAAATCAATTTGGTTATGCTTTAACCGCTGATCAACAAAGAAGTGTTGATGAGATTAAATTGGATATGGAGAAACCTCAACCAATGGATCGTCTTTTATGTGGAGATGTTGGTTTTGGTAAAACTGAAGTGGCCTTACGTGGTGCTTTTAAAGCGATTTTAGATCATAAACAAGTAGCTTTTCTTTGTCCAACAACTATTTTATCAATGCAACATTTTAAAACAGCCACCGAACGTTTTAAAAATTTCCCTGTAGAAATTGCTTTACTCAATCGTTTTACTTCATCTAAAGAAAAGAAACGTATTTTAAAAGAAGTTAAAGAAGGTAAAATTGATTTATTAATAGGAACACATCGTATTTTATCAAAAGATGTCGCGTTTAATGATTTAGGGTTACTTGTTATTGATGAAGAACAACGTTTTGGTGTTAAACAAAAAGAAAAAATCAAAGAATACCGTGAAACCATTGATGTTCTTTCTCTTTCAGCTACACCAATTCCTCGTACATTACAAATGTCTTTAATGGGAATTAGAGGATTATCGAAAATCGATACACCACCTAAAAATAGATTACCTGTACAAACTTATGTTGTTGAAAAAAATAATACGTTAATTAAACAAGTTATTGAAAGAGAACTCGCTAGGGATGGACAAGTTTTCTATCTTTATAATCGAACAGATCAAATCGCTAATGTAGCTTATAAAATTTCTTCTACTGTTCCTAATGCAAAAGTAGCTATAGGACATGGTCAAATGGATAAAAATGAACTAGAAGATGTTATGCTTCGTTTTATGAATAAAGAATTTAATGTTCTTATTTGTACAACAATTATTGAAACAGGAATTGATATTCCTAATGCCAATACGATGATTGTTGAAGATGCTGATAAATTTGGGTTAGCCCAACTTTATCAAATTAGAGGACGTGTAGGTCGTAGTGAAAGAGGCGCTTATGCTTATCTTCTTTATAAAAAAGATAAGTCTATTCAAGATGATGCATTAAAACGTTTAAAAGCGATTAAAGAATTTACTGAACTTGGTAGTGGTTATAAAATTGCCATGCGTGATTTATCAATTCGTGGTTCAGGAGATATTCTTGGGGGTAAACAAGCTGGGTTTATTGATGATATTGGTTTTGAAATGTATATGAAGATCTTACAAGATGCCATCAATGTAAGAATGCATAAAGATGAAAAGCCTGAAGAAGAAGTTAAAAACTTAAATGTGAGTGTAGATGGTTATATTCCTGATGACTATGTGGAAAGTGATTATGAAAAACTTGAATTGTATCAAAGATTAGATAAAGCAAAAACAATGAGTGAACTTAATAGTTTAAAAGCGGAATTTGATGATTATTATGGAAATTTACCGGAAGCTATTTTAACATTGATTGAAAAGAGAAAACTTGAAATTCTTTCACATTATTCTATTATTGAAGATATTAAAGATTCTGGTAAACAACTAGAAATTATCTTTTCACCAAATGCTTTTGAAACAATTTCAGGTGATAAATTATTCTTGCTTGCTAATCAACTTTTTACAAAGCCAGCCTTTAAATCTTTAGATAATAAAATAACAATTAAAATCAATAAACATGATCAATGGCTTAATCGTTTAAATGAGTTTATTGAAACGTTATCAAAAAAATAAACGAAAGAAAAGTACGACAAAACCGTACTTTTCTTTTTTATAAAAAAAGCAAGCCAAATAAAATGACTTGATTTTTCTTGTTTATATATTAACTTATGAATTAATGATTTTTAAAACGTCATCTTCGTTTGTGATAGCAAAAATTGAAAGTGTTAATGTATTAAGTTTTTCAATTGAATTATTTTGTATTGCTTGTTCGAGTTGATTTGATACATTTCCTAATTTTACTTTCAATAATGATAATACAGTTTTCTTTTCTCGTTTTTCGCCTTCTTTCCGTTCCTTCACACATATCGATTTCATCTCCTTCTGGTAAGTCTCTAATTAAATCTAA
>NZ_JAJDKB010000042.1:0-21629 GCF_020589955.1 Faecalibacillus sp. TM498 | reverse complement strand
AAGCAAAACCAAATTAAGAAAAGAAAGAATTACAAAAGAAATCAAGAAAATCCATAAAGAATCGTATGAAATATATGGATCACCAAAAATAACAGAACTACTGAACAAAAAGGGTGAAAAGGTAAGTCAAAAATATGTTTATTCGATCATGAAGGAAAACAATATCAAAGCAAAATATATTAACCCATATATTCAAACAACAGTTAGTCATGATTTCTCTGACAAATTAAAAAATCTGTTAAACAGGCATTATAATCCTACTAAGCCAAATGTAGCTTGGTGCACAGATATTACTTATATATGGACATATGATGATGGATTTGTATATTTAACAAGTGTTATGGACTTATATTCAAGATCAATTATTTCTTGGGTACTTACAAAGACAATGGATGCAGATGAAGTATTAAAATGTATTGAAAAAGCAAAGGAAAGAAGAAATATTGAAAACCCATTAGTAATACAAAGTGATCGAGGAGTTCAATATACTTCGACAAAATATAGAGAATTAACCCGTGAATTTATAAGAAGTTATTCAAGAAAAGGAACACCGTGGGATAATGCATGTATAGAATCATTTCATTCATTAATAAAAAGAGAATGGCTAAATTTTCATAAAATTCAAAATTATAATCATGCTTATAGATTAATATTTGAATACATAGAAGGATTTTATAACACTGTAAGAATTCATTCACATTGTGGGTATTTATCACCTGCACAATTTGAACAAAAATACTTATTTTTAAGTAATTAAAGGCCTACTACAAATAATTCTTACATTTAAGTTGTCCGAAATCTTGACATAGTACCACCTTTCACCTCCATCTTTCAGACAGGACTTATTTCTCTGCCTTTTTTGTCAAAGCAAATTCGGAAAGGATACTGTTCATCGTAGCGAGGTCTTCGCCTGTTAAATTTTCTGAAAGCCGCTTCAACAGTTCCTGCTGATCTGGTTTTAAATACTTACGTCCAAGATAATAGCCATCTGCAACCCTGGCGCCTCCACCATATCTGCCACGCACGGTTTCAGTTGGGTGGGCAAGTGTCAATTCTTCAATATCACTCCGAATTGTACGAGTTGTAACATTGAATTCCTGTGCCAGATTTTCCATCGTTTCCTGACGGCGCACACACAGAATTTCCAATATCTTCTGCCTGCGTTCATTCGCTTTCAACACTTGCCCACCTCCTTTCCTCTGCTTTATGGCATCATCATAAGAGTTAAATAGGAAGGTTCATTTCCTATTTAAAAAACTTTTTGAGATTTTTTTCAGCAGCAGAGAAGAAGCCTGTCCATCATCCTTTAAGCGAAAAACACCCGACAAGGCGCAATTCAGCTATTGCATCTTGTCGGGTGTTCCATTCAATCCATGTTTCTATGTACTGTTTTCCTATTTTACGAGTTCCGTAAGCCACGGAGCCATTGGCCTTGCAACTACTCTCGCATTCAAATATGCATCTCCAACGTCAGACAGGTATTACCCAAATAGTACCCATCCATAACTGCCAGTGTCATGGCAAGGTCAGGTTTTTGCATATTCGTCAGATAAACTGGAAGAAGATACTGCACTCTCCCCTGATATCCCTGTGGGACTACAAGCCCCGGTTCAATTACCGACTTCCTTCTCCCAAGTTCTACTGCTGTTTCAAACAATAGCGGCAGATTCTTCACCTTCCGAATTTTAGCCGGAATACGCTCCAGGTTCTCTTCATCTCCCAATATGTGATTTACGTTTACTCTTATAGGCCACTCTGGATTAAAGTTAATGCCACTCTGCGCCATATGATAGACGGGCTTTTGTGGTAATGGCTTGATGTATCTTAACTTTGGAGACAGTTCATCACAAAAACCTCTAAAATACCAATCTCTTAAAGAATCCGAAAAATTGTTTCTTTCAAAATAACCATAAATTCCCTTGTACTGAGGTGTGTATAATCCAGTATGGAAGCAGACACATTCGTTTTCCAAATGAAAAATACTGTCTGCTTTTCTTGGATCACTTTCTGAATTAAAGTCAATAACCTGCTTGCGAAAAATTGTATGTATGTAACGTTCTAAAATGGGGGGTGTCTGCATTCTTTGTTTCCCGGCTCGGCTTTCGGAACTTCCATGATTCCGGCAATGCCAATCTCTCCAGTTCCGCTAAATGTCCGTACCAATCCGGTACATATGCAAATTCAAATAAATCCGGTGCTATCATCTGTTTCCTCTTTTCCTGTGGTTTTCTGTACTCATATCTGTTTTCTGTCTTTGCTTCCATCTCTTTCATCATGAGCCTCCTTTTTGTTTTCTCTTGAAATATAAAATAGATGTATTGCAATTCTACCGTTCTGTGAATTGCGATACACCTATCAATGCGTTTTTATCCATGAACAAATTTCAGTAACTTCAACAAACATCGTATTCTGTGCTGTTTCCTTGCTTCCATGTAATTTCTCCTTTTATTGTATAGTTCGTTTCATCTTATACCTGTACTCTATTGTAATCCATAATATTTACCCTGTAGTGTAAACTAGCACTGAGGTGAATTGTAATGCATGACTATGTAAAAAATCTTGCGAAGGTAGTCCGGGCTGCCAGAGAAGAAGCCCATCTATCTCAAGCAGCATTAGCTGAACAAATAGGTTGTGATGAGCGTACAATACTAAATATTGAAAACGACCGTGGTAATCCCAAGTTCGAAGTATTGTGCCAGATCATCGCTTATTTACACATTCCTGCAGACCGTATTTTCCACCCTGACACTGCTACGGATGGGGTGAAAAAACAAAAACTGTTATTGATGCTACAGGAATGTGATGAGCAAGAGGTAGCCGAGATACTTCCAGCAATTGAATACCTCTTAGCACTCATACATAAAAGAGGTAATTCAAACGAGTAAAGGAACCAGCTAATCCATTGTGATTCTGGTTCTTTTCTTTTTGTTGCCATCTTCAAATCTTACTCTTGTAAGATTTGAATTATTACACAAGTAAGATTTCAAGTCAATATGTTTTTTCTGAAATTGACAACCACATAAATAACGTCTATAATATATTTATTACAGCCGTAAGATTTAAGGAGGGATTTTAAATGAGTGACTTGCCGCAGATTTCTGAAGCTGAATTTGAAGTTATGAAAATCGTATGGAAACATGCTCCAATTAACACCAATGAAATAACAGATAAATTATTACAGACCACAAGCTGGAGTCCTAAAACGATACAAACACTTATTAAACGTCTTGTTACTAAAGGTGTACTCACTTATGAAAAACAAAGTCGTGTTTTCGTTTATACTCCATTAGTAAAAGAAAGTGAATATATTTGCCAAGAAAGTAATTCCTTTCTTAATCGTTATTATGACGGGGATATCACTGCCATGCTGTCTGCCTATATAGAAAATGACAGACTGTCTGAAACAGAAATAGACACCCTACGTTCCCTTCTTTCCAAGAGGTCAAAAAAAGGAGGAAATTAACGTGGCTAATTTTATGATACGCTTTTTAATATGCAATGTATTTATCAACGGTATCATCGGAATTCTTTTGATAGCCAAGCGGATATTCAAAAACAACCTGTCCAGCCGGATGCAGTATAATCTGTGGTTCCTGCTCCTTGGGTTGCTAGCAGTTCCCTTTATACCGTTCCGTCTCATCGGATTTCCACAAATCTTCTCGTGGCTTGGTAGCTTAAGAAGCTCCCCTGCTTCCGGCACTGCAACCGCTATGGGAGAAGCTGTGGGAATTCATCCGGTCGGAAATACAGACTGGATGAATGATTTCGCACTTTCTGTAAATAGCGAAACACCATCCATTGCCGGATACATATTATTGGGGATATGGATTATAGGCATTTTTGCAATAATCATATTAGTAATCAAATCCTCACTCCGCCTACGCAATTTGGAGAAATCTGGACTTCCCCTTCAGAACCCGGAAGTACGCAGACTATATCATCGATGTTTGGAGGAAATGGGAATTCATAGAAATATCCCTGTTTACAGTACTGCATTTTTGAAATCCCCGATTATTGTGGGACTTTTGAAACCACGTATTTATCTGCCAATTCATCTGATCTCTGATTACAACGAATCCAATATGCGATATATGCTGTTGCACGAACTGCAGCACTATAAGCACAAAGATGCTGTTGCCAGTTATCTGATGAATCTTGCTGGGGTAGTATATTGGTTCAATCCTCTTGTCTGGTACGCACTGAAAGAAATGCGTAATGATAGAGAGGTTGCCTGTGACACTTCCGTTTTGAAAATGCTTGAAGAGGATGCTTACGAAGATTATGGCAATACACTGATTAACTTTGCAGAGAAGGTTTCACTTACTCCTTTTCCGTTTGCCGCCGGCCTTGGTGGAAACATGGAGCAGATGAAACGAAGAATTATCAACATTGCCTCTTATGAGAAACCGACATTTATGAAAAGAATAAAAGGTATGACTGCATTCATGTTGACTGCTGTTCTTCTCCTTGGATTCGCACCTTTTATTTCCACATACGCAGCAGACGGAAGCCACTACCAATGGGATTCCTCTTCTGAGAATGTTTCCTATGTAGACCTCTCCACATACTTCGGAGAATACGAAGGCAGCTTTGTTTTATACGATTTAGAAAATGATGCATGGAGCATACACGACATGGAACATGCCACCTTACGAGTTGCTCCAAACTCCACCTACAAGATATATGATGCCCTGTTCGGATTGGAAGAAGAGATCATTACACCGGAAAATTCGTTCATTGCATGGAATGGCGAAATCTATCCATTTGAAGCATGGAATGCGGATCAGACTTTACAGTCTGCAATGAATTCCTCCGTGAATTGGTATTTTGAATCTGTGGACGAACAGCTTGGAGCCGCTAACATTTCCAACTATATTGAGGAAATTGGGTATGGAACCGAAAATATAAGTGGTGATTTCTCCACTTATTGGATGGAATCTTCCTTGAAGATTTCCCCAATAGAGCAGGTCGAACTTCTAACCAGGCTGCAGAATAACAGCCTTGGCTTCGCCCCTGAAAATATCAATGCAGTAAAAGATGCCATCCGCCTTTCCTCTTCCGATGCCGGAACATTCTACGGAAAGACCGGAACCGGACGTGTGGATGGCCAAGATGTGAACGGATGGTTTATCGGCTATATCGAAACTGTAGATAATACATACTTTTTCGCTACCAACATTGGTGCAGACAGCGATGCTACCGGAGGCAACGCAACTGAAATAACCATGTCTATCTTGTCCGACATGAATATCTGGAAATAAAGAAATCGGGTAAAGGTCATAGTCGTATAATCCTTTGCCCGATTTTTTTATTTTCACTTTATGCATAAAAGCGTTTCAATTATCCAGTTCTATACGTCAAGAATTAGATTTATCATTGATGTATTCTATAATTTCTCCAATAAAAAAAGATATAAATGTCCCAATTGAAACAAACAAACTATCTCTATCACCTAATGATTCAATGAAGATTGAAAATGTAAACGTAAAGTTACTATACATATAATCATAAAAAACGTATTTCAGAGAACCTATCAAGAGCATCAACCCGAAAGAAATTAATGCATATATTAGGCACAGCAAAAAGCTAATGTCAATGCTGCGTTTGACAATGATTTTTCCCATAAAAAAACCTAAAATAAAAACCCCAATATCAATATATGTATATATAATTAAAAAACCCAAATAGGCTAAGGCCGCATTATATTTGGGAAATAAATAAAAACAAAGAAAATAAGCCAAAGCCACACATACAAAATATACTAAAAATGGAGAATACGTTCTAACAAACTTTCTCATAAAAACACCTCACTCCACATGTAGATAATCGAATTAAAATCAAAAGCTTATCTTAATTTATTTCATGCTCTTCACTTCCAGTCGCTGACCATGATGTTTTACCACTACTGACCACATCTACATTTCCGTCTTTTGTGTGTAAATCGTATTTTACAAATCCGCCTAAATAACTGACTTCAATAATTGTTATTTCTGCTTCTTCCTGTGCATCCACCTTTTCGCAGAATTCCACTACCTTCTCTGGGTCCGTCATGTTAATTTGATTTCTGCTGTCAACAGCCGGATATCCATTTTCTCCAAGGCAATTTACAATACTACGAATCGTTTCCAAATCAGCTATCTTGTTTTCTTCTGCTGCCTTCTTATAAAGATCTATACAGATGTTTATAATTTCTTCTGCGTTCTCCTTAGAATCTTCTGGAATAGCTTGAATATCAATTACTGTTTCCGAAACTGTATCTTCTTCCGGGGGTGCATCGCTACACCCTGAAACACTAAGCATCAGTACAAAACTAATTACTGCTAAACCACTCTTCCAGGACCAGGCCATCTTTCTTAACAACATATCCACTTCCTCCTCTACCTTTCACATCTTCTACCATGCTGATAATCAATATAGGACGTTCTACCATATCTTCTGCTGTAAAAATTGCAAACCATCCTAATTCCGTACCCGAAATATCATCCTTCGATGCCTTGATTTCTGCCGTACCTGTTTTTCCTGCTAAAAGAATGTCATCCCGATGAGCTGCATATCCAGTTCCATTAGAATCATTCACAACCTTCTTTGTTCCTTCCAATACACGGCTTGCTGTCTCATTAGAAAAGGCACCCGGAATCCAATACTCAGCTGTTGCTTCATTCTTATATACCAAATAAGGCTTTATGACATTTCCCTCGTTACAGAAAGCAGAATAGATACAAGCCATATGTAACGGATTCACTAAAACCCGCCCTTGACCGTAACCGCTATCAGCTAACTGTATTTCTGTTTCAATTCCCTCTGAATTAGAATACTGCGACTCTGCCATCTTAATCTCAAATGGCAATTCCTCATTAAAACCAAGTCCAGTCAAAGAACTCTCCATCTCTTCTGATCCAATCTTTAATGCTGCCTTTGCGAAATAAATATTGTCGGAATATATCAGGGCATTCTCTAAAATGACTGGTTCATATGCATGGAGTGTTGTTACATAATAGGACCCCCACGATGCATCCTTTTGCCAGCTTAAGCCTACGTTCCCGTAATCTTCCATTGGATCGATTGCTCCTGATTCCAATCCGACCGCAGCGGTAATTGGCTTAAATGTAGACCCCAGACACCATACTTGCCGGAAGCGATTATACATTGGCTTATTCTCATCCTCGTTAAGTGCAGTCCACTGCTCACTCGATAATCCCATAATAAAATCGTTATTGTCATAGGCTGGTGTGCTGACCAAAGCCAATACCTCTCCAGTATAAGGATTCATGGCTACCGAGCAGCTTTTATCTTCCTTAAACTGCTCATACAAGGAAACCTGTAAATCAGTATCTATCGCAAGCTGGATGTCCTGTCCATGCTGTACCAGGATGCAAGCAAGTTCCTCCTTCTCTTTGCCTTCCGAGTTTACAATATAAATCCTGCAACCGTTCTGGCCTTTGAGTTCACTTTCGAACAATCCCTCCATTTCACTTCTGCCGATTACACTATTGGCTGTATAGCTTTCTCCTGCATGTTCCTCTAAATCTTCCGCAGTAACACTTTGAACATATCCGACCAAATGTGCAGCTGCTTCCCCTAATGGGTATTCACGCACTTCAACATCAGATATCATCACTCCGGGAATCTCCAGCAACTTTTCATGCCTTTCATTCTCCTTTAGGACTTCTTCATCTGGACTGATAGACATTAACTCAATTTCTTCCACTCTTGGAATCGTTTTAATAGGAACAAAAGAATCATCCTTTACCCACTTTGCAGACAGTTTCTTTTCTATCGCTTCCGGTGTGATTTCCAATAGTTCTGCAATCTGTGCGATTGCTTCCTCTCTGTTTTCCAACTTTCCCGGAACGATTCCAACCGAAGAAGCTGTACCTTTTCCTGCAAGGACACGTCCGTTCCTATCCAGAATTTCTCCTCGTTCCGCCTGTGTAGTGGAAACTCTTACTTTATCTGTAGAAGTTAGATTCCGAAAAATCATGGAATCATCCCAAACCAACTTATATCCTTCTTCGTCTTTTAGGAAAAGTGCTTCATTCTCAAAGCTGATAGTTCCTGCAACTGTATCGAAAGAAGTCTGGTAGGTTACCATCATTTGCTCCTCGTCATATGCAATAATCCGGACAGCCATATTCTGGACTTCTATGCCTTCATAAATAGCTGAGTTGCGTTTTATGAAATCCTCCTGACTGATACTTCCCGATGCCTCAACGTGCAACATCGCATACATTTCTTTATATTCCTTTTGGGGGATATGATACATGTACTCCACCAGAAGTTCTTCCGGTGTCCTCCAGGCATTTTCTTTTGTTTCCAACATTCCTGCCACACATACCGCAGAAATTACCGCAGCTATTCCTATAACAGCAATCGCAATCCATAGGAGCCTGCTTCTTGTTTTCTTTCGCTTGTTTCTGCTTTTTCCTTTCTTCATATTGACCTCCATTTATTTTCATTGCTGATATGGTCATATTCTATTTTCAATGTACACTATATCTTCAAAATATTACATTCGTAAGATTTTGAGGTAAAAAATTTCGTCCGCAATCCTTCTGCACTTGTGTAAATATTACATCAGTAAGATTTGGAAGTCAAGTTATCTTTATATAAAAAGGCTCCTGCCGAGAAGTATCATACATTTTCGCAAAAGTGATACCTTTTAGCAAAAGCCTATTATTCAGTAAGTTTCAAACCACCCCACTGTTTCAATATTCAAATGTTTCATTCAAAAGACCAGAAAACACACGTCCATTATCTTTCTTTATTATCCCACAAACCGCAGAAAATCAAGGTTTCTTTGAAAGCAGACAAACGGTTTCAATATTCCCCTGAACTTTGATTTTATACTGCATAGCGAAAGTGACACTATTAACTTAAGGGTGGGGTAAATACCTTAACCATTTGAAAATTCCTTTTAATGTTACTACTTTACCCTGTCCTCGGCAGGATCAACTGCATACCAATGTTCTGCATTTCGCTTACATTCTAACACAGGTATTCTTTTTGTCACTTCACGTTTCGTGCTTCCATCACTACGAAGAATTTCTCTCCATTCCACTGGTTTATTATAATATTTCATTTTGCCCCCACATTGAGGGCATCCTTCAATATGTATTTTCTCTATGGTCAATCTATTCCCATAACCACTAATTGCAAAATTGAAAAACAAAGGATGTCTCGTTTGCTTTTTAGCAATTCTTCTAAGTGTAAAAAAGATTAAAAATAAAAATACAAATATTATAAAAATAATAGAATATTTCTGCATATCTAAACTTATTGTATTTCCATTCATCCCTCTAAAAAAGCAAACTATACTTTTTACTATTTTGGCAAACGGAAATATTCCTACAATTGCAATAATAGTGCTAATCCATGTTAAAACAGCTAAAGTAAATGGACTACGCCATTTTGGTTCTGGATCATAATTTGCCGTCTTTTGCTTCTCTTCCGAGATATTATTGATAATATCTCCTGCTGCAATTTGAGTTTTTCCTGTAAAATTCACATTTCCATTGAAATTATTTTGCTTATACTCTTCTTTTCTTCTTCTCATATCGTCATCTTCCTTCTCTTTTGCGAAAAAGTATTCCTTTTGCCAAAATGTATACTGATAATTCCGAAAATCTTATCCCTGAGGTAAATCAATTCCCTCATACCCATTCTGCGGAAACTGAAACACACATCCATTTTTGCCCCAAATCGGCGGAAACCTTTGATTTACGGGGCTTTTCTCGTCAGCAGAGCCACTGTTTCAACATGTCTTGTGTGGGGAAACATATCATAAAGATGCATTGTATGAGTGTGATAACCTATCTTTTTAAAATATTGAATATCTCTTATTTGTGTTGTTGGATCACACGAAATATAAACAACTTGTTTTGGATTCAATATTTTAACCGAATCCATAAATTGTTTAGTAGAACCACTTCTTGGAGGATCCATAATAACCACATCTACTTTATATCTCTCTTTCGCAAGTTTTTTCATAAATTCAGTCGCATCATCACATACAAATTGAATATTAGATAGTTGATTCATTCGTGCATTGTTTTTTGCATCTTTGATTGCATCTTTATTACTTTCCACTCCAATAACTTGTTTTACTTTTTGTGATAGAATCATTCCGATTGTTCCAATACCACAATAAGCATCAATTGCTGTTTCATTTCCTTTAATATTCAATAAGGATAAAGCTTTGGTATAAAGATTCACACATTGATCATGATTGATTTGATAAAAAGATTGTGGAGAAATCTTAAATTTCAAACCACACAATTCATCAACAATAAATCCTTTACCATAAAGAACCTTATCTTCATTACCTAAAACAATTGGTGTTTTACGTGTATTGACATTTAAGACAATTGTTTTAACGCTTGGAAACCTCTTAACTAATTGGCTACAAAATTGTTTAGATCCACGCCACATATTTTCATTACATACTAAAACAACCATTGTTTGATTCGTTTTAACACCTCGACGAATTAAAACATGTCTTAATAACCCTTTATGTCTTTTACGATCATAAATAGAAACACGATACTTTCTTAAATAGCATTGTATATATTGTAAGATTTCATCCATAATATCTTCGTGTAATAAACAGTGTTTATAAGGAATAATATCTTGACTATGTTCCTCATACAATCCGTATTCATATTTTTGATTAAAAGCTACAATTGCTTTATTTCGATAACCATTTTCTAATGGTGAGGCTACTGTTGGTTTTACATCTATTTTTAATTTTGTTTTCTTTATTTCTTTTTCTATAAATAATGTCTTTTCTTTTAATTCTTCTTGATATTGATCTTGTGGATAAAAGCATCCTCCACATTTTTTAATTATTGGACATTTCATTTTTTATCACCCTTTACTTGTCAATCATTATAACATAGGTATTATCATTTGATGAAATGATTTATGAGTGTTATAATCTAGCGGAGGTGAAATATATGAGTAAAATAGATATTATTTCTGGCTTTTTAGGTGCTGGAAAAACAACATTAATTAAAAAATTAATTGCTGAAGCATATCAAAATGAAAAAATCGTATTAATAGAAAATGAATTTGGAGAAATTGGAATTGATGGAACATTCTTAAAAGATTCTGGTGTTACAATCAACGAAATGAACTCTGGATGTATTTGTTGTAGTTTAGTAGGAGATTTCGAAACATCATTAAAAGAAGTCTTAGATACGTATCATCCTAATCGTGTTATTATCGAACCTTCTGGTGTTGGAAAATTATCTGATGTTATTAAAGCTGTTTCTACAATCAATAGTGATGAAATGGAATTAGATAATTTTATTACAGTTGTTGATGCTAAAAAATGTCGTATGTATACTAAAAACTTTGGTGAATTCTATAATAACCAAGTTGAACATGCATCATTAATTGTTTTAAGTCGTAGCCAAGACTTAACTGAATTCCAATTAAAAGAATGCTTAGACATCTTAAAAGGATTAAACGATCATTCACCAATCATTACAACTGCTTGGGATAAATTAAATGGTTTAGATATCATTAATGCTTGTGAAGTGAACGTTCAAAAAGAATTATTGCATGAACATGATCATGAATGTTGCGGGCATGACCATCATGAACACGACCATGACCATGAATGTTGTGGACACGACCACCATGAACACGATCACGACCATGAATGTTGTGGACACGATCATCATGAACACAATCATGACCATGAATGTTGTGGACATGATCACCATGAACACGACCATGAACATGAATGTTGCGGGCATGATCATCATCACCATGACCATGATCATGAATGTGGTTGTGGACATCATCACCATCATGCAGATGAAGTTTTCAATAGTATCGGATTTGATACTGTTAAAAAATATAACGAAGTTGAATTAAGTGATATCTTAAATAAATTATGTAATGATGATAATGTTTTAAGAGCTAAAGGTTTTGTAGATAGCGGAAATGAAGATTGGTGGTATTTTGATTTAGTACCAGGTGAATTTGAAATTCGTTTAGGTAAACCTATTTATACAGGCCAAGTTTGTGTAATTGGTAAAGACTTAGATGAAAATACAATTAAGGAGTTATTTTTAGGATAAGCGTATGAATAAAACAAGAGTTTATTTGTTTACTGGATTTTTAGAAAGTGGAAAATCTTCATTTATCCAAGATACTCTTCTTGAACAAGGTTTTGGTGAAGATGAAAAAACTTTGATCATTGCCTGCGAAGAAGGTGAAGTCGCTTTTGATATTCCAGCTTTAGAAAAAGAAAATACTTCTGTTGAATTTATTGAAAACGAAGAAGATTTAAATTATGAAACTCTTCTTCATTTACATCAAAAATACCAACCAACACAAGTTATGATTGAATATAACGGAATGTGGGATAATACAAAATTCGTGGATGAAATTTGTATTGATCAATGGCAAGTTGTTCAAATCCTTACAACGATTTCTGCTGAAACATTTGATCTTTATTACAACAATATGCGTGGACAATTCGTTTATCATGTTACTGGTAGTGATTTAGTTATTGTTAATCGTTGTGATGAAAATACAAAGAAATATCCTATTAGAGGAAGTATTAAATCTTTAAATCCAATGTGTCAAATTGTTTATGAAAATAAAAATAGACAAATTGAAGATTTAACTGTTAATGATTTACCATATAACTTAAATGATGATTATATTGAAGTAAATGATATGGATTATGGTATTTTCTGTATGCATATTATGGAAAATCCTCAAATCTATGAAAATAAAACAATTAAGATCAAAGGTAAAGTGATTGGCCGTGATAAATTAATTGAAAATGGTTTTGTTTTAGGTAGACAAGCCATGGTATGTTGTAGTGATGATATGCAACTTTTAGGTTTAGTATGTATTAGTAAATACGCTAAAGATTTAATTAAAGATGAATGGTTAGTGGTTGATGGAACCATTAGTTTAGAATATGATGAATCTATTCAAAGTAATATTCCTATTTTACATGTTGATCATTTAGAAGGTGCTAAACCTTTAGAAAATGAATATGTTACATTTGATTAAGAGCATTTAGCTCTTTTTCTATTTTATTTATAAATACTTTCATGTATAATGAATAGGCAAAAAGAGGTGGAAAAATGAAAGATTTTTGGTATGAATTAAAACATGTTTGTAAACAAAGTGGTGCTCGATATGGGATTTTACATACTCCTCATGGAGATGTGGAAACACCTATGTTTATGCCTGTAGGTACACTAGCTACAGTAAAAGGAATTGCCCCTGAAATGTTAAAAGAAATGGGATCACAAGTAATCCTTTCTAATACATATCACTTATGGTTAAGACCTGGGGAAGATATTGTTGCTAAAGCAGGTGGTCTTCATAAGTTTATGAACTATGACGGTCCTATGCTTACAGATAGCGGAGGATTCCAAGTTTTTTCTTTGGGAAAAACAAGAAAGATCAAAGAAGAAGGCGTTTATTTTAAAAGTATTATTGATGGTAAGTCTTTATTCTTATCTCCAGAAAAAGCTATCGATATTCAAAACAAATTAGGAGCAGATATGATTATGTCTTTAGATGAATGTGCTCCTTATCCAGCAACTTATGATTATATGAAACATAGTGTTGAAAGAACAATTCGTTGGGCTAAAAGAGGTAAAGAAGCGCATCATAATGAAAAACAAGCGTTATTTGGAATTGTTCAAGGTGGAGAATATCCTGATTTAAGAGAAAAATGTGCCAAAGCACTTGTAGAAATGGATTTCCCTGGTTATTCAATTGGTGGAACGAGCGTTGGTGAACCAAAAGATGTAATGTATAAAATGGTCGAAGATGCGGTTCAATGGTTACCTGAAGATAAACCACGTTATTTAATGGGAGTTGGTAATCCAATTGATTTAATTGAAGCTGCGATTCGTGGTATTGATATGTATGATTGTGTTTTACCAACACGTGTTGCTAGACATGGTGCTTTAATGACACATCATGGACGTATGAATATTAATAATGAAAAGTTTAAAGAAGATTTTACTCCTATTGATCCTGAATGTGATTGTTATACTTGTAGAAATTATACAAGAGCTTATTTAAGACATCTTCATAAATCAGATGAATTATTTGGAAAAACATTGTTATCGATTCACAATGTAAGATTCTTATTACAACTTTCAGAAGATATTCGTAAAGCAATTCAAGAAGATCGTTTATTAGATTTTAAAGAAGAATTTTTAGATAAATATGGTAGAGATGTTTATAAGAGGGCTTTTTAAATGAAACTAAGTGAATTTGATTTTGAACTACCTGAAGAACTCATTGCTCAACATCCTGTTGAAAAAAGAGATACTTCTAGATTAATGGTAGTAAATAGAGAAAACGGAAATATTGAACACAGACATTTTTATGATATTCTTGATTATTTAAAACCAGGTGATGTTTTAGTAAGAAATAATACAAAAGTTATTCCTGCTCGTTTATTTGGAATTAAAGAAGAAACAAATGGACATGTTGAAGTTCTTTTATTAAAAGAATTAAAGAAAGATACTTGGGAATGTTTATGCGGTAATGCACGTATTGTAAAAATGAATACAGTCATTACTTTTGGTGAAGGCTTGTTAAAAGCAAAATGTATTGAAATCAAAGATGAAGGTATTCGTGTTTTTGAAATGATATACGATGGTATCTTCTACGAAATCTTAGATCAGTTAGGAACAATGCCTTTACCTCCTTATATTAAAGAAAAACTTGAAGATAAAAATAGATATCAAACAGTTTACGCTAAAATTGAAGGAAGTGCAGCAGCTCCTACAGCTGGCTTACATTTTACTGAAGAAATCAATCAAAAAATAAAAGATAAGGGTATTGAAATTCTTGATGTATGTTTACATGTTGGCCTTGGAACATTTAGACCTGTTAAAGAAGAAAATGTTTTAGATCATCACATGCATAGTGAATTCTATATGATCAGTGAAGAAGTCGCTGATAAACTAAATAAAGCTAAAGCTAATGGTCAAAGAATTATTGCGGTAGGAACTACATCAACACGTACTCTAGAAGCTAATATGAAAAAATATGGTAAATTTAAAGCAACAAGTGAAAATACAGATATCTTTATTTACCCTGGATATAAATTTGAAGCTATTGATTGTTTAATCACAAACTTCCATTTACCTAAATCAACATTATTGATGTTGATTAGTGCCTTTGCTTCAAAAGAACTTATTTTCAAAGCTTACAAAGAAGCTGTCAAAGAAAAATATCGTTTCTTTAGCTTTGGTGATAGCATGATGATTTTATAATGAAAATCAATTACGACTTAAAATTCAAAGAAGAATTAGAAAAAATAAAAGGTACAAAACCCACCCTACTTCTCCATGTTTGTTGTGGGCCATGTAGCGGAAACGTTTTAAAAGAAATATCTGAATTTTTCGATATAACTATTTATTACTCTAATTCAAACATTTATCCAGATACCGAGTATTTTCGACGATTTCATGAATTAGAAAATTTTATTCAACGCTTTAATCAAGATTTCAATCAAAATATTCAAGTTGTTGAAAAAGAATATCAACCAAAAAAATATCTAAAAGATATTTCTCAATATAGAGATGAACCTGAAGGTGGAAAACGTTGTTATCTTTGTTATTCAAAGAGAATGAAAGATGCTTATGATTATGCATCTTTACATCACTTTGATTATTGGACAACTGTTTTAAGTGTTTCTCCACATAAAAATAGTCAATGGATCAATGAAATTGGAGCAAGCTTTAATCAAGAAAAAACACAATTTCTTTTCAGTGATTTTAAAAAGAACAATGGTTACTTAAAATCCGTTAAGTTCGCCACATTATATAATCTTTATCGACAAAATTATTGTGGTTGTGTTTATTCTTATCAAGATATGTTAGAAAGAGAAAAAAACAAGGAGTTATAAAAATAATTCCTTGTTTTTTATATTTTCGTTTCCTTTTTATTATAAAATATATTCTTTTAAACAATTTGTATAACGTAGATATCCTTCATGATTAATATGAAGTCCATCTTCATAGTAAACTTCAACAGGTTCACCTTTTTTATTACATAATATTGGATAAGCATTAATAAAAGTTACATATTCATAAGGAATTGTCTTTTTAAATTCCTTATAAACCATTTTCAAAAGATCATTACTTCTTAAAACCCCTGGTGTATGTTTATAATCATGCATAGGAAGACATGGCAATGGACTAACAACATAAATCTCACATTCAGGTAAGTTATAATGTACAGTTTCTACAAGTTCTTTGACATTAATAGCAATATCTTTAGGTGATTGCATAACTGTTTTTCCTAAATCATTCGTACCAATCATATAAACAAGTTGTTTAGGTTTAAATTTTAAAACTCCTTCATCAATAAAATGAAGCAGCATTGTGGAAGTAATTCCACCAATACCACAATTATATTTATTATCTATTTCAGGAAAATATTTTTCTATATCCATAAATTGGGTGATAGAATCTCCAAAAAAGACAGTACCGCCTTCCTTTGCATTTTTATTTTGATCAATAATTTCTTTCATACGATCAATTGTCATTTCTCTTATTTGATAGTAATTTGTAAGAAATGTCATATTTTCTCTCATAATGTCGACCTCTTTTCTATATAATATTATTATATTTTTATTGTTTTATTTTTTCAATATTGAAAAAATATTGAATATACTTGAAAAAAGTGATATTTTATTATCATTAATATGAGGGGAGAATTATTATGGTGAAAATCGTCAAATTCGGTGGTTCATCTCTTGCAGATGCCCATCAATTTAAAAAAGTCGGTGACATTATCAAAAGTGATCCAGATCGTCGTTTTGTTGTACCTTCAGCGCCTGGTAAACGTTTTAAAGATGATATCAAAGTTACTGATTTATTATACAAAGCATATAACGCAGAAAGTGAACAAGAGTTTGAATGTACTTTCGATACAATCAAAGATCGTTATCAAAGTATTATCGATGAACTTAATTTAACAGTTGATCTTACTGAAGAATTTGAAGTTATTAAGAAAAACTTCCAAGATCAAATCAGTGAAGAATATGCAGCAAGTCGTGGGGAATATTTAAATGGTATCTTACTTGCAAATTATTTAGGATTTGAATTTGTTGATCCTGCAACATGTATCTTTATCGATGAACATGGAAATTATGATGATAAAAAAACAGATCCTGTTTTATCTAAAAAATTAAGTGAAGTAGAAAATTGTGTTATTCCTGGATTCTATGGTTCATGTAGTGAAGACCCTACAAAAATTAGAACTTTCTCTCGTGGAGGAAGTGATGTAACTGGTTCTATCGTTGCTAAATGTGGACAAGTTAAACTTTATGAAAACTGGACAGATGTTTCAGGATTCTTAGTTGCTGATCCACGTATTGTTAAAAATCCAGAAGTGATTGGAACAATCACTTATAAAGAATTACGTGAACTTTCTTACATGGGAGCAAGTGTTTTACATGAAAATGCTGTTTTCCCTATTCGTTCTCAAGGAATTCCTATTGTAATCAAAAATACTAATAAACCTGAAGATGCTGGAACTTTAATCGTTGAAAGTACTGTGCATAAACCAGATCATATTATTACTGGTATTTCTGGTAAACAAGGTTTTGCGACAATCATGATTGAAAAAGATATGATGAATGATGAAATTGGTTTTGGTAGAAAAGTTTTACAAGTTATTGAAGAAGCTGGTCTATCTTATGAACATACGCCTTCTGGTATTGATACAATGAACGTAATTGTTGAATTAAATTCATTCATTGAACATGAACAAGAAATTTTAGCTAACTTGCATCGTGCCGTTGAACCTGACTCAATTGAACTTGAATCTGACCTTGCTTTAATTGCTATCGTTGGTCGTGGTATGAAAGATGGTCGTGGAGTTGCAGCAAAAGTATTTACAGCTTTAGCTAATAAAAAAATAAATGTTAAAATGATTGATCAAGGTTCTTCAGAATTAAATATCATTGTTGGTGTTAAAAACATTCACTTTAATGACGCAATTCGTGCTATCTATAATACGTTTATTGAACAAGAATAAAGACTTTAGTCTTTTTTCTTTTTATTTAATTCATATAATTTCTCTAGGAATTATTTAAAAAAGATGTTATAATAAACAAGAGGTGGTCATATGAAAATATCAACAAGAGGGCGTTATGCTCTAAGATTAATGATTGATTTAGCCCAAAATAAAGAACAAGGAAATATATCTCTTAAAGATGTTGCTAAAAGACAAGAAATTTCTATCAAATATCTTGAACAAATAGCTACTCCTTTAATTCGTGCAGGACTTATTAAAAGCGTTAGAGGTGCCCAAGGTGGATATTCTCTTACAAGAGATATGAATAAATATACAGCAAAAGATATTTTAGTTGCTGTTGAAGGTCCAATCGCTTGTGTTGCCTGTTTAGAAACTGAACCTAATCAATGTCCTCGTTATAGTGAATGTTTAACTCTTCCTTTTTATAAAGGACTAAATAAAGTTATTACTGATTATTTAGAATCCTATACTTTAGAAGATCTTGCTGATTTACATGGATATCAAATTGAATATATTATCTAATAAACATATCATTGATATGTTTTTTTATTTAAAAATCGTGTATTTCTACACGATCAATCATCATAATGTTCTAAAAACAGATGTTTTCCTTCATCATCTTTATAAGCAACAATTGTTTTTAAATTGACATTTTCTACACTTTTAAAAATATTTCCTTCAACAAAAGGATTTACTTTCTTTAAATCCTTAATTAATTGTTTAATTTCTAAACGTTTAGAAGCATTTTCTTCATCATGAGCATCTTGATTTTCTTCAGTAAATTTACATGCACATTGTAAAAATGTTAATTCATGTTCATCTCTCCATGCCTTAATATCATCTTCACGAATAAGATACATCGGTCTAATAAGTTCCATTCCTTCAAAATTCAAACTATGAAGTTTAGGCATCATTGTTTGAATTTGTGCTCCATAAAGCATACCCATTAAAATAGTTTCAATAACATCATCATAGTGATGTCCCAAAGCAATCTTATTACATCCTAATTCCTTTGCCTTAGCATATAAATGTCCTCTTCTCATTCTCGCACATAAATAACAAGGAGATTTTTCTATATTAAAAACAGAATCAAATATTTGTGAATCAAATATTTGAATTGGAATATTTAATTTTTTCGAATTATCAATGATCATTTGTCTATTTACTTTATTGTACCCAGGATCCATTACCATAAAAACAAGTTCAAATTCAAATTTATTATGTCTTTTTAATTCTTGAAAGAGCTTAGCCATCAACATAGAATCTTTTCCACCAGAAATACATACAGCAATTTTATCTCCAGGTTTTACTAATTCATATTGATTAATAGCCTTGCAAAAAGGTCTCCATAATTTTTTCTTATATTTTTTTTGAATACTCTTCTCTACTTCTTTTAAATACTCCAAATTATCCATCTTTTATCCTCACTTTCTCTATTTATAAAAACAAAATTCATATCTAAAGTCAAATATTTTCGAATAATTCACATAAAAAGTTCAAATTCAATTCATATTGATATATAAAATGATAGCGAGGTGATAATTATGGCTGAAAGATTTAAATTCAACGATGAAGAAGAAAATATAGATGAAAACGATAATCAACAAGATGATTTAGAAAAAGAATACTATGATAATACTGATTATTCCTATACAAAAAGTAAAAATAAAAAAAGACCTAAAACAAAAAAGGTAACAAGAAAGAAGACAAAAACGAAAGTGAAAAAGAAAAAAAATGGACGTTCTAAAATTTCTACTTTCCTTATCACGTTACTTATTTTACTTTTAATTGCTGGTGCAGGAGTTGGTGGCTATTTTGCATATGAACATTATCAAGATCAACAAAAACAAATTAATCAATTAGAAAAACAAGTAGATCAACAAAATAAAACAAAAACAGACAAGTCAACATCTACAAAAAAGGAAACCCAACAAGAAAAATCTTCTTCATCTAAAAATGAAGAAAGCACATCAAGTGATAATACAACAAACAGCGATGAAAGTGATTCATCACAAAATACAACCGATGATTCTTCATCAAATGAAAATACAAATTCAGATTCAACAACTGAAACAGAATAAAAAAACTTGGCATTTGCCAAGTTTTTAAATTTGATCTAAAGCTTCTTTTAAATCAAATAAGATATCATCAATATGTTCTGTACCAATTGATAAACGAATTGTATTAGGTTGAATTCCAACATCAGCTAATTCTTCTTCTGTTAATTGTGAATGTGTAGTTGTTGCTGGATGAATAACTAATGATTTAACATCAGCGACATTAGCAAGTAATGAGAATACTTGTAAATTATCAATAAATTTATGAGCTTCTTCTACGCCACCTTTAATATTAAAAGTAAAGATTGATCCTCCACCATTTGGGAAATATTTTTCATATAAAGCATGATCTGGATGATCTGGTAATGAAGGATGATTTATTTTTTCTACTGCTGGATGTTGTTGTAAGAACTCAACAACTTTTTTAGTATTTTCATTATGACGATCAATTCTTAAAGATAATGTTTCTGTACCTTGTAATAATAAGAATGCATTGAATGGAGAAATTGTAGCTCCTGTATCTCTTAATAAGATTGCTCTAATATAAGTAACGAAAGCAGCTGGTCCTGCAGCTTCAGTAAATTTCACTCCATGATAACTTGGGTTAGGTTCACTGATCCATGGATAACGTCCACTCTTAGCCCAATCATAAGTACCACCATCAACAATGACACCACCTAAACTTGTACCATGACCACCAATAAATTTAGTAGCACTATGAACAACGATATCAGCACCATGTTCAATTGGTCTAAATAGATATGGTGTACCAAATGTATTATCAACAACAACTGGTAATCCATGTTTTTTAGCGATTGCACTAATTGCATCGATATCAGGAATATCACTATTAGGATTTCCTAAAGTTTCTAAATAAATTGCTTTTGTGTTTTCTTGAATTGCATCTTCAACTTCTTGTAAATTATGAGCATCTACGAAAGTAGTTGTAATTCCATATTGAGTAAATGTATGTGCTAATAAGTTAGAAGTTCCCCCATAAATTGTTTTTTGAGCAACGATATGTTCACCTTGTCCTGCTAAAGCTTGAATAGTATAAGCGATTGCAGCTGCTCCAGAAGCAACAGCTAAACCTGCTACCCCACCTTCTAAAGCGGCAATACGATCTTCAAATACACCTTGTGTAGAGTTTGTTAAACGTCCATAGATGTTCCCCGCATCTGCTAATTCAAAACGTGCTGCAGCATGTGCACTATTTTTAAATACATAAGATGTTGTTTGATAAATAGGTACTGCTCTTGCATCTGTTGCTGGATCTGGTTGTTCTTGTCCTACATGTAATTGTAATGTTTCAAATTTAAATTTTCTATCTTCTCTTTTAGTTACTGCCATTTTAATTTCCTCTTCTTTCTTTTGTATAAATATTATATATTGTTTTATGAATAAATGAAACTATTTACACATTCGTCCGTTACGGAAATTATGTCTTAATTCTTCAATCATTTAAATTCCCCTATCTAATCTTGAATTAAAGGTGTTGATAAATAACGATCTCCACCATCTGGTAATAAG
>NZ_JAJDKB010000041.1:0-21942 GCF_020589955.1 Faecalibacillus sp. TM498 | reverse complement strand
TAAAAAAAGCTATAAAGAATGCCTAATCCAAAAGATTAGGTTTCTTTACAGCCCCTTTTACTATATGATTTAAAATTTGTCCACAAACATAAGCATCATCATAAGCACGATGCGCATTTTCATTTTTTATATGTAAATAATGAGCAATCGTTCCTTGTTTATAATTATAAGGTCCATGAATATATTTTCTTGATAATTGTAAGGTATCTACATAACAGATCTTTCCTGTTAATTGAAGCCGATCAAATGTTTTCTTTAAAAACGACATATCAAATTGAGCATTATGAGCACAAACAAGAACTTCTCCTTGAAGCGCTTCTTTCATAAACTCTTGAAACATTTTATACGCTTTTTCTTCTCTTGGTTGGTTTTCTAACATTTCATTAGTAATATGTGTTAAATTAGAAATAAACTCAGAAACTTCTACTTCTGCATTAACAAGTGTATTAAATTTTTGAACAGCTTGTCCATTTTCAAAAAGAACAGCTCCTAATTCAATAATTCTTTCCTCTTTTGGATTCAAACCTGTTGTTTCTACGTCAAAAGCAATAAATCTTTTTTCTAATTGTTTTTTGATATCTTGATCATATTTTACTTTAATAAGTTCTAACATCTTATAATCTCTCTAAAAAATGAATTAATCTTTGATAACATTTATAAAATGAATTCATATTTAATCTTTCATCAGGAGTATGAATATCAAACATATCTGGACCTAAAGTAATAATATCTAAATCTTGAAGTGCCCCTTTGAAAATACCTGTTTCAAGACCACTATGTGTTCCTTCTTCTTTTAAAGTGATTCCTTCTGTTTCTTTAACAAAATCAACATATTGTTTTCTAAGTTTTGAACCTTCATCGTAATTCCATCCTGGATAGTTATTATCTAAAACATATTTTGCCTTAAACATTGAAGCAATTAAACTCAATTTGTTTGATAATTCATCTTTAGCTGATTCCATTGGTGAACGAATTGAAAAATAAATATTGAATTTTTCATTCATTTCCACTACACCCATATTTAAAGAAATATTGGTAAGATCCATTTTTAAAGATTTATGCATAAAACCATTAGGCATTAAATACATCATTGAAATAATATCTTGGCTTTCTTTAACTGAAATCACTTCATTTAAAGAATCTACTTTTTCTAAACGAACAAATATATGTTTATCACTTTCTTTTAATTCTTCTTTTAAATCATTTTCTACTTTTAAAACAACTTCTTTGATTTTTTTAAAATCATCATTTGAAGCAAAGACACTGACACATTCTCTAGGAATCGCATTATCTTTTAAACCACCTTTAAAACTTCCTAATAAAAATTCAATATTATTTAAAGAAAGATGATAATAGACACGTGTCATAATCACATTAGCGTTTCCTCTTTCTAAATGAATAACGCCTCCTGAATGTCCACCTTGTAAGCCACCCACATAAAGTTGATAACAAGGTGATTCGTTTTTTAGATAAGAAAGTCCTTTTTCAACAACAGCTCTTCTTCCTCCAGAACAGCTTACAGTAATAATTTTTTCTTTCCCTCTATCAAGTCCAATCATCTTTTTCGCTTTTAAAATACTTTTATCAAGACCCATTGCTCCATTAAGTCCTACTTCTTCTTGAACGGTAAAAACACATTCTAAAGCTGGATGTTTTAAGCTTTCATCATCTAGTAAAGCAAGCATATAACAAACACCAACACCATCATCCGCTCCTAATGTTGTTTTATTGGCATGTAAAAAACCATCTTCTTCAATAAGTTCAATAGAATCTTTTGAAAAATCATGATCACTATCATTATTTTTTTCACAGACCATATCCATATGTCCTTCTAACATGACTGTTTCATGATCTTCATAGCCTTTTGTTGCTTCTTTAAAAAGCACGATATTATGCATTTTGTCCCTTACATATTTTATATTTCTTTCTTTTGCAAAGTTTTCCACATAATCACAAATTGCTTTTTCATTGTAAGATCCTCTTGGAATCTTTGAAATTTCTCTAAAATAATATTCTACTTTTTCCATATATATTCCCCTATACTAATGTTCTATTCATCCATTTATTGGATCTATATCTAATCATAAAACAAATTGACCTAAAAATCCAGTCAACAATCATAGCCCACCAAACACCAATGACACCCATGTGTAAATACAAAGCAAAAACATAGCTTAAAGCAAAACGGAAAGTCCACATTGAAAATGTAGAAACGATCATTGTAAAAGTTGCATCATTGGCTGCACGTAAGGCATTTGGAAAAGAAAATGCCATTGGCCAAACAAAGAAATCAAAAACGCAGTGAAGAGAGACCATGGAAACCGCTAAATTAGCAGTATCTTGTGGTAAAGCATAAAATCTTAAAATATATCTAACCCCAACAAGTAAAATACCAGCCGATATAATCGTAGAAATATAAGCAATAATCATCAGTTTTTTCGTATAATATTTAGCTTGCTGATAATCATTAGCCCCAATACATTGGCCTACAACTGTTAAAATAGCAAGTCCTAAAGCCATTCCTGGAACAACGGCAATAGACGTTAAACTAAAGGCAACAGCATGTGCTGCAATGGCAGCTGTTCCAAAAGTTGAAACAAGTCGTTGAACAAGGATTTTCCCCATTTGAAACATTCCATTTTCTAAACCATTTGGAATACCAATTTTTAAGATTCTTTTGACAGTTGAAAAATCAAACTTATATTTTAAATACGTATCAATATGTACAATATGTTCTTTATTTAATAACATATATAAAATAATAAATGAACAGAACATTCTTGAAAGTAAAGTAGCAATTGCTGCTCCTTTGACTGACATATTTAAAATAAAAATAAAGAAGTAGTTTAAAACGATATTTCCAATATTCATATAAAATGAATTTGTCATAGCCACTTTACTATTTCCCATTGATCTAAATAAAGCAGCCCCACCATTAAATAAACCAATAAAAGGATAAGATAAGGCTGAAAAGAAAAAATAAGTTCTTGCATAAGCCATCACATCACTTTCAATATGTCCAAAAATCAAATTCAATAAATTCCCATTGAAAATCATACATAAAACCATAATAACAAGCGATAAACCTAAAATGGTAAATAAGAGCTGTTTGGCACTATGGCAAGCCATCTTTTCATCTTTTTTACCAATATATTGCGAACAAACAACAGCTCCTCCTGTAGCTAGTGCCGAAAAGATATTGATAATCAACACATTTAACCCATCGACAATACTCACTCCTGAAACCGCACTTTGTCCACATTGGGAAACCATCATCGTATCAAAAATCCCAATTGTCAATGCTAATACCTGTTCAATAATTAAAGGTATTATCAATTTTTTTAAATCTCTATTACTAAATAACAAAATAATCACTTCCTCGCATCTATTATATACCTCTTATTTATTCTCGTTTTATGCTTTCAAAAAATGAAAAAAATCTAATGCATGTTGCGATCTCGCCAACAATCATTAGATCTAGAACTTCCATCATTATAAATAATATAAGGAACTGCCCTTCTTCTTTCATAGCCTTCTTCATTTTTTAATAAATCTTGAATAATTGAAAGACGTTTGTTCCCGTCCTTACAATAATATTGACCATCAATAATATTAACTTTAATAGGAAAAGATAAACCTATTCTCTTTATGGAATCATACATTGACTGAGGATAAGGACAATACTCAAAATTTATTTCTTGAAAATTTATTTTTCTAATTCTCATTTAATATTAAATTCCTTTTCAAAGAAATCTGCAATACCATCTTCATCCACTGTTAAAGTCACTGTAGAAGCATGTTTTTTAATTTCATCATCCGCATTACCCATCGCAACAGAAGTTCCTACAAGATGAAACATTTCAATATCATTTTCACCATCACCAAAAGCATAAGTATTTTCTTTTGGAATATTTAATTTTTGATATAAATACTCACACGCTGTTCCTTTTGTGTAACCTTGAGGATGTACATCCATACGAATATGTCCTGTATCATAAGCATTGATGGACCATTCTTTTGGTAACATATCTAAGGCTTCATGTAAGTCTTTTGCATTATAGAAAAGCGCTGTTACTGTATTGGCTTTAATATCTTGAAAACGCCAATCATCATTATACTCTTCAGGTAATTTATCTGTCCCATTATAAAGCCTTAAATGTTTTTTGATGAGTTCTCCATCTACATCACTGAAATAACTTGTCGCTCTTTCACTGATAATATATTGACCATTGGTTGCTTCATAAACACTATTTTGTAAGTTTAAATCTTTCACACTAAAAACGTTATTTAATAAAACTTCTTGATGAAATTCAATATAGCCTCCATCACAACCAATAAAGCCATCAAAAGGAATTTCGTCTAAACATTCTGGTTTAACCCCTCTTGCACTCGCTACAACAATATAGTTTCCTTGTTTTTGAAATTCTTTTAAAGCATGAATTGTTTTATCTGTTGGTTTTAATAATTGATGAGGAACATTGATCATCGTTCCATCCACATCAAAAAATGCAATTTTAGTCATGTATATGCTCCCTTATATATTTTTCTACTTCTTCTTGATCAGAAAAATGAATCTTTTCTGTTCCAATAATTTGATAATCTTCATGACCTTTTCCTAAAATCATTAAGATATCGTTTTCTTTTAATAAACTCATTCCTTTAGCAATCGCTAGATGACGGTCATTGATGACTTCATAATCACCACTAACACCTACTAAAATATCATTAATGATTTTTTGAGGGTCTTCTGTTCGTGGATTATCATCTGTAATAATGACATGATCACTATGTTTACAGGCAATTTCCCCCATGATTGGTCGTTTTGTCGTATCACGATCTCCCCCACAACCAATAATCGTAATAATTCTTCCTTTTTTAAATTCTTGAGCACTTTCTAAAACATTTAAAGTGGCATCAGGGGTATGGGCATAATCTACAAAGATACCATTTGTACCATAAACGATTAACTCCATTCTTCCTTTAGGTGCTTTGAGTTTTGTATTTAAGGCTAAAATAGCATCAATTTCATATCCTAATTCATGAATTAAAAGCATCGCTGTAAGATAGTTATAAACATTGTATCTTCCTACCATTTGAATATGTGTTTGATACTCTTTTTCTTGATATTTAAAAGTAAAAGTTGTCCCTAAATGAGAAAATTCAATATTTTGAATTAACACATCCCCTTTTGTATCTGAAATAAGAAGGTTATGATTTCCTTCCAGTTCAAAGTGAGAAGCATGTGGATCATCTCCATTTATGACTGCAATTTTATTTCCTCTTGTCTTTTTAAATAAGAGTTGTTTAGCATTCGCATAGTTTTCTAATGTTTTATGAAAATCTAAATGGTCTTGTGTTAAGTTTGTAAAAGCCACTTCATCAAACTCTAAGCCATGAATTCGATCTTTCGCAAGCGCATGAGAAGAAACTTCCATCACTAATACTTTACACCCCGCATCTTTTGCTTTAATAAAATAATCATAAAGTACATCTACATCAGGTGTGGTATTAACCATTTTAATAAAGTTCCCACAATAATAAAAACCAATTGTTCCCATATAAGCACAAGGAATATCAAGCATCGTCATCATTTGATACATCATATAACCAATCGTTGTTTTCCCATTTGTACCTGTAACCCCTATTAATTTCATATCTTTGAAATAAGGATAATAATGTTCATACAAATAATCTTTTAAATATGCTCTTGTATCTTCAACAACAACAGTTTCAACATCATAGTTTCCTTCTTCTACAATGACTTTCGTTGCTCCATTTTTAATAGCTTGAGGAATGTAATCATGACCATCACGATTAACATTTCTAATCGCAATAAAAGTATCTCCTGGTTTTACTTTACGTGAATCTGTTTTTAAATCTATTTCCATAGTAATCTCCTTAATAAACTAATTGAATTTTTTTATGTAAACATTTTAAGTGATATGTTCCTGGTTCATATTTTTCACCATCAATATTAACATATTGATTGGTTTTGACCCAAACATCATCTTCTTTAAAATGTTGAAATTTTTTTGTTTTATGTAATGTATTGGTGATCAGTCCTTTTAAATAATATGGTAATTCTTTTTTAGATATTTCTGGTACCACCGATATATCAATCATACCATCTTCTAAAGATGAATAATAACCAGCTTGATAGCCACCCCCAAAATAATGACCATTACAAAAGGTACAAATCAAAACATTACCTTGATAAATATCTTTATTATATGTATAAATATCGGTTGGATAAAATTTTAAATGAAAAATCTTATTTAAAATCGTTAAACTATATTGCATAATTCTTGGAAATAAGGTTGTCTTACGATTTGTATTCACTAGATTTCCAACATCAGCATCTAAACCACAACAAAAGACATTGATACAATATAAATCTTCTTTGCATTGAATCACATCAATTGCTTTGGCTTGCTTATTTAATGACTCTTTAAAAATCTTTATCGCATCTAAATTTTTGTAGATGCTTCTAGCAAAATCATTACCTGTTCCTTGCGGAATGACAACGAGTTCATGAAAAGATCCTACCATGCCATTGACCACCTTATGAACAAAACCATCGCCACCTATCGCATATAAACGACAAACTTCCTTTTCATCTTGATAAGATAAGGCTATCTTTCTTGCATCATCTAAATCTTTGGTATAGCGTAATTCATAACGTTTTCCTTGCATCATTGTTACTATACAATTAATCAAACTTTTAGAAGTATCTGGTTTTAATATAAAGATATGTTTCATGTTTATCACCTTATCCATTATAACATAAAAGAGAGTGCAATTAACACTCTCCATCTTATCTTCTTTTCTTATTCTTTCTATAAAGACAACAAATAATAAAAGCAATAATTAAAATAGCTACAACAATAGCTTTATTAAAAACTTCAACCGGTTCAAAAAAAACACCAATACTTCCTGATAAAAAAATCATCCCTAATAAATACATTATAAATACAATAATAAGAGCCTTTTTCATAATAACCTCCATATAAAAACAATTGATCTATGATTAATGTATCATAAATCTATCGTTCTTTCATTATTTATAACTTAAATGACATCTTTCAAACATAAATGACATTCTATCTATTAATTGATGAAGCAATTTTATGATAAGTATGTCTTTTACCACGAATCGCAATTGATAATGCCATAATATTTTCAGGTAAGGCAATACCACAGAATCCTGCATCTCCAATATGTTGAATATCAATTCCACATCTTTTATTTAATAAAGCAATTTCACGAATTGTTCCTTCATCTGCACCTTCTTGGCTTGTACCAATCGCACTTAATGATAAAGCCCCATGAGCTTTAATATAACGACAAGCTTCTGTCACTTCTTGTTCAGATAAACCTGGAACTGTATTAACTGCTGGCATTAAAATAACATCTGCCCCTGCTTCAATGAACTCTTTAATACTTTCCATATCAACGATTGGTTCATCAATTCCTGCAGCATGCATTTTCCCTGCAATAATTAATCCTTTAAAATATTTTTTAGCTTCTTTGATTGCTTCGCAAATTGAATGATTTGAAACTCCAACTCCTGGATTTCCTGTTAAACAAATAAAGTTAAAACCTAATTCTTGAGCTTTAATATAAGTTTCTTTTCTTGCTTGTCTACCTGTAGAAATCACACGTCTTTCTTCCATTAATTCAGCTTCTAAATCAACTGGTTCTAGATTACATCCAATTGGACGACCAACGATTTCTTTTAATTTTTCTACAGGATTATCACATTCTGGTAACCCTTTGATTTCTGGGTTATTACAATCAAAACAATTTAATAAAACCATGTCACTTCCAAATGAAACAGCAAGTTCAGCATTTGTAAGATCTCCTAATAAAGGTTCAATCGCAACAACTGTTTCTGTCATCACAGTTCTTCCTTCACTAGCAAGAATAGCTTGTTTTAATTCTTGTCCATCCATTTTCAACATTTCACTACTTGTACAACTTAATAATCTTTTCATTTCTTAAAACCTTCCTTTTCATGTCTCTATTATCCTATATGTATATACAAGAGTCAATTATTGATTATCTATTTGTTCTTGTAATTCTAATAAATAAAGATATCTTTCATTTTTCTCATCAATTTGTTTTTGCAAGTCATCTCTTTGTTTTGAAAGTTCATCAATTTCTTTAAAATTAGTAACACCATTCATCTTTTCTTCAATTTGACTTAAATTTGTTTCTAAATCCATAATGACATCTTCAATTTCTTCAAATTCTTTCTTTTCCATATAAGTCATTTTGATTTTCTTTTGTTTACTTTGTTTATAAGCTAAAGCCCCTTGACTCTTTTCTTTTTCTTCTTTAGTTGTAGTATCAAGATTTTGACTATAACCCCCATTAACATATCTTAAATGTTGATTTTGTAAGATAAATAAACCATCACAAATACGATCCAAGAAATATCGATCATGACTAACAGTCATAATAATACCTTCAAAATCATCTAAATAATCTTCTAAAATATTAAGAGTATCAATATCTAAATCATTTGTCGGTTCATCTAAGACAAGAACATTAGGCATCATCATTAATACACGCAACAAATAAAGTCTTCTTCTTTCACCACCAGAAAGTCGAGAAATTGGTGTATGTTGTAACCTAGCATCAAATAAAAATCTTTCTAACATATCTTTAGCAGATAATCCTTGACCATCTACTTTAAAGTCATTGGAGATTTCTTGAATATAATCAATGACCTTCTTATTCATTGGAAGATCATCATATCCTTGTTTAAAATAACCAAAACGAACAGTCTCGCCAATTTCTACATAACCCGTATCACTCTTTAAATTTCCTGTAATAATATTTAATAAAGTTGATTTCCCTGTGCCATTATCTCCTAATATCCCAATACGATCATGTTGTTTAAACATATATGAAAATTCATCAAAGAGTTTCTTTTGTTCAAAACTTTTAGAAATTTCATGAAGTTCGATTGTTTTTTTACCAAGACGAGAGAACGTATGAATCATTTCTACTTTTCCATTGACTTCTACATCTTTAACTTTTGATAATTCTTCAAACCTTTGAAGACGATCTTTACTTTTAGTTGTACGTGCTTGTACACCAGCACGTACCCATTCTAATTCTTTTTTTAAAAAAAGTTTTCTTTTTCTTTGACTAGAAAGTTGTGTTTCTAAACGAACTTGTTTAAGCTCAAGATATTTTGAATAATTCGCTTCATATTTATAAATTTGACCATGATCTATTTCAATAATACGATTAACAACTCTTTCTAAAAAATAACGATCATGTGTCACCATTAATAAGCCTTTAGACCATTTAATTAAGAATTTTTCTAAATATTCAATCATCCCATTATCTAAATGGTTTGTTGGTTCATCTAAAATAAGTAAATCACAAGGTTTAATTAAAGCAATTGCTAAAGCAACTCTCTTAAGTTGACCTCCTGAAAGTTCTTTAATCTTTTGTGTTTCATCTATAATACCAAACTTACCTAACTGTGCTTTAATTTCATAATCATGAATTTCTTTAGAATCTAATTGTTTATAAACAGTTTCCATAATGCTATCATCTTCATTATAAAGTGGCGTTTGTGGTAAATAATTAATACGGATATCTTTTTGATAACTTATTTTACCTTGATATTCTTCTATTCCCGCAATTATTTTTAATAATGTGGATTTCCCTGTCCCATTAACTCCTAAGATTCCTACTTTATCTTTATCTTCTATATGTAATTCTATATGATCTAAAATACACTTTTCTCCATTATATTTTGTTAAATCTGTTATTGACACTAACATTTTCATCACCCACGCTATCATACCACAAACAAAAACAAAACGCGACTACTCGCGTCTTGTCTTGTAATGTTTTATTAATAAAAGAAGAAGTGTTGAAATTGATAATCCCAATAATGCATACCAAAATTCTTGTTTTGTATCATCTCCCGTAGCAACTGGACTTGTCGTTACAGTTGTTGACTTTTTAACTTCCGTTTTAATTGTTTCACTTGGCTTTTCAGGTTCATCAACATTAGTTTCTATTACTTTGTATGAAACTGTTGGGAACAAAAATTCTTCAGGTTCTAATTCTTTAGAAAAACTATCAATAGGATGTAAAATAGCTTGCGTATTTGTTTTTAATCCTTCTTTAAAAAGATGACCATCTTCATCGTATTCCCCATATTCTCCTGCTTTTTTTTGAGGATTCATAAGTTGTAAAGTATAAACAAGTTGAACATGTTCGAATTGACTCACAGGTACATTCATTTTCCAAATAAAATATTCCTTTTCTTCAGGATAATAGAATAATTCATAAGCATAACCATTTTCTTGATGATTAAAACCATAATGATTTTCTTCGATGAATTCTGGAACATATTTGTGATTTCCAACCATCATATAAAATTGTTTTGTATCTGTTATAAAGTCAAAATCATAATCATTTCCATAATTGTCTTTTCCTTTACCCATAAAGTCTTCTACATAAGTTCCTTGATCCAATAAATAATAAATATCATTTTGAATATCTTTAAAAGAAATTTCTTGTCCTTTAGATAAATAATTCATAAAAGATGTTGCCCATGGATAATTACTATATCCATTAGCAAGCATTGAATAACAATGATATCCTTCATCTTTCATTGCTTGGTAAGTAGAAACAGTATAATAAAGAGCTTTATCAACAGAATTTAACCCTTCTTTAGATTCTTCTAGAGGCATTATATTTGTTGGAGTCTCACCATAAAGATAATCATACTGATCTCCTTGAATGGCTAATTTTTCTTTTACATCTGTTAAATAATTATCCCAATCAGGAAGATCTTCTTGACCATATTTTAAATTCCAATTATCAGGTCCTGGCCAACTTGCAACAATGCCATCATTTTCAAACGACCAAGCTGTAACCGTTGCTTTTTGATTATACATATAAGTAATACCATCACTAACAAAGACCATATACTTACGTTTAGCTGCTACCTCTTGATCTTGATCCAATAATTCTTTTCCTGCTAATAATCCTGCATGACAATTCGTTCCAGATGTTATTTCTTTAAAAATTGCCTTTTTGATATCATCCAAATCATTTTCTAGATCAAACCATCCAAAAACATTTGCCTCTTTATTAAAAATAACAATCCCGACTTTTACTTTAGCATTTGTTTGTGAAATTTGTGTTTGTAAATTTTCCAACATATCTAAAGTTTGATTTTCAATTTGTGTACTTGTTGATTTATCTAAAACAAAAACAACATCTGAAACAAGTTTTTCACTTTTAGCAGGAAGCGAAAGTGTCACCTGGCTTCGATAATTTTCATCAAGTTGTGTGGCTGTTTTTGATTTAGAAATATCCCAATTGATGTCACTTGCTTTAACAGGAACTTGCATAAAAAATAAACTTACAAAAACTGTTAAAAGACATATTAATTTTTTCATTTTTTTCTCCTTTCCATCTCTACAATAAAAAGAAAAAAATACAAATCATGTCGATTGATTGCCTTTTTAAATAATTATTAAAAATATTTTTACAAGCTATATCCTATCTTGTAAGAAGATGTCAAAGATTTTCAATTTATCGTATTTTTTAGAGTTCATGTTCAATACATAATTCAAGCATATAATCACCTCATCAATGTAAGGAGAGATGTTTATGAAAGAAAAATTAATTCAATTCATGCAAGGAAGATATGGAATAGATACTTTAAATAATCATGCATTATTTTTTGTCATCGCTTTATTTATCCTTAATATATTCTTTAATAATAGAATCATTATGTCACTTGGATATCTTATTTGGCTTTTAGTTATCTATCGTATGTTTTCTAGACAAACATATAAACGTTATCAAGAAAATGAAAAATACTTAAAAGCAATTAAACCTGTTCAACAATTTTTTAATCTTCAAAAGAAAAGATTTTCCGATCGTAGTCATAAATACTACCGTTGTCCCTCTTGTAAACAAATGGTAAGACTTCCTAAAGGAAAAGGAAAAATTATTGTGACTTGTCCAAGTTGTCATCAAAAATTTGAAAAGAGAACTTAATTATGTTTGGCTATGTCGTTATTAATAAACCAGAATTAAAAATTAAAGATTATGATAAATATCAAGAATATTATTGTGGTTTATGTCAATCTTTAAAACAAAATCATGGTCGCCGTGGTCAATTGACTTTAAATTATGATTTAAACTTTGTAGGAATTTTGCTTTCTAGTCTGTATGAACCGACAGATAAACAATATTTAATTCGTTGCCCATTACATCCTTTTCATAAAAAGAGTGTACGTACTAATCAATATATGGATTATGTCAGTGATATGAATATTGTTTTAACGTACTATAAATTAGAAGACGATGTTTTAGATGAAAATTCTTTAAAAAGTAAAACTTTTAAACAACTTTTAAAAAAAGAATTTAATAGAATTAAAAAGAAATATCCTGATAAAGTAGAAAAAATTAAAGAACATTTAGACCAAATTCATTATCTAGAAAAATCACATTGTTTAGATTTAGATGAAGTTGCTGGTCATTTTGGTCATATCATGGCAAGTATTTGTGTTTATCAAGAAGATGTTTTTAAAGATGATCTTTATCAAATGGGATTTTATTTAGGAAAATTTATTTATTTGATTGATGCTTTTGAAGATGTAGAAGAAGATATCAAAAAACAAACTTATAATCCTTTTAAAAATAAATTTAAAGAAGAACACTTTCAAGAATATTGTTTTAATATTTTAGAAATGATGATTTCTAGAAGCAGTTTTTATTTTGAAAAGCTTCCTTTGATTGAAAATGTTGAACTTTTACGAAATATTATCTATAGTGGTATTTGGACAAAATTTGAACTGATTAAAAAGAAAAGAATGGAGGAAAAATCATGAATCCTTATCAAATACTAGGAATTTCCCCTAGTGCCAGTGATGATGAAGTCAAAAAGGCTTATCGTACACTTTCTAAAAAATATCATCCTGACGCTAATATTGGAAACCCTCATCAAGCAGAATACACTGAAAAATTTAAAGAAGTCCAAAATGCATATAAAACTATTATGGATGAAAGAAAAAAAGATTTTAGACAACAAAGTTATGGTAGTCAAACAACCGGCGGCTATCAGTATCATGGAAATGACCAAGAAGCTTATCAAGAAGCTAGTGGTTTTATTCAAGGTGGACGTTATCAAGAAGCTTTAAATGTTTTAAATCAAATTCAAAATAAAACAGGTATGTGGTTTTATTTAGCTGCTTTAGCTGAAAATAGTTTAGGAAATAATATTCGTGCACAGGAATATGCTCAAACAGCTGTTCAAATGGAACCCATGAATATGCAATATATTTTATTATTAAATCAATTACAAGGAAATACAAGACAATATCGTCAAACCAGTCAACAATACGGTAATCCAGCAAGTATGATGAATTGTTGTTATTCGATTATGCTTTTAAATTGTATGATGTCATGTTGTTGTGGTGGAGGATATCATTACCCTATTTTATGTTGTTAGAAGGAGAAAATTATGGCAAAGGTTATTGGAATTGACTTAGGAACAACAAATAGTTGTATGGCTTTTTATGAAAATGGAAAAGCTAAAATTATTGAAAATAAAGAAAACCAAAAGACAACACCAAGTATTGTTGCTTTTGATAAAGATGGAAAGAAACTTGTTGGAGAACTGGCTAAACGTCAACAATCAATGAATCCAAAACGTACGATTTCATCTATTAAAAGAGAAATGGGACAAAATTATCATGTAGAAATTGATGGAAAACAACTTTCTCCACAGCTTATTTCTTCAATGATCTTACAAAAATTAAAAAATGATGCCGAAGCTTACTTACAAGAAGAAGTCAACCAAGCGGTTATTACAGTTCCAGCATATTTTAATGATGCCCAAAGGCAAGCAACAAAAGATGCTGGAAAAATTGCGGGATTAGAAGTTTTAAGGATCATTAATGAACCAACCGCTGCAGCACTGGCTTATGGGCTTGAAAATGCTTATGGGCAAAAAGTGATGGTTTTTGATTTAGGTGGTGGAACTTTTGATGTTTCGATTATTGAAATTGGTAGTGGTGTAATCGAAGTTTTATCAACAGCTGGTGATAATCATTTAGGTGGGGATGATTTTAATAAAGCTATCTGTGATTTTATTTTAGAAAGCTTTTTAAAACAAGAAGGTATTGATTTAAGAAAAGATACCGTCGCTTATAGTCGCGTTTTAGAAGCCAGTGAACAAGCTAAAATCGAACTTTCAAGTCAATCAAGTACCCTCATTAATTTGCCTTTTATTTATCAAGATACAAACGGACCTAAAAACTTAGAAATCACACTTACAAGACAAAAATTCAATGAACTTACAAAAGGACTTATTGACCGTCTTGTTTTACCAATGCAAACAGCTTTAAATGATGCCAGACTTACACCACAGGATCTTAATAAAATTATCTTAGTTGGTGGATCCTCTCGTATTTTAGCGGTTCAAGAAAAAGTAAAAGAAATTACGAACATGGAACCAAGTAAATCATTAAATCCAGATGAATGTGTGGCTTTGGGTGCTGCGATTCAAGCTGGAAAATTAAGTGGTGAAATGGTTTTATATGGTGAAGAGAATGATGTTCTTTTATTAGATGTCACTCCTTTAACACTTTCTATTGAAACGGTTGGTGGTGTCGCTACACCTTTAATTCCAAGAAATACAACGGTTCCAACCAGTCATAGTCAAGTCTTTACGACATCAGCCAACTTTCAAACACAAGTAGAAATCAATGTTTTACAAGGTGAAAGACCACTCGCAAAAGATAATCAATCTTTAGGAAAATTTAAACTAAAAAAAATCAAACGTGCGATGCGCGGTGTTCCACAAATCGAAGTTACTTTTGATATTGATAGTAACGGAATCGTTCATGTTTCTGCCAAAGACCTTGCCTCTGGAAACAGTCAAAGTATGACGATTGAAGGCTCTTCTAAAATGTCTGATAGTGATATTGAAGAAGCAATTAGACAAGCTAAGATGTATGAAAGCCAAGACCAAGTGACAAAAGATAACATGCTTTTAAAAAATGAAGTAGAAACTCTCATTATCAATGTTCAAAATGGTCTTGCCTCACATAAAAAAGAAATGGATAAAGCATTAAGAAAACAAATTAAAGCAGAACTTTCTTCTTTAATGAAAATGACAAGAAAATTCAATTATGAAACAGCTTCATCCAAAGAAATACAAAAAATAAAAGATTCTAAAAATCATTTAGAATCTCTAGCTCAAAATATCATCGGGAGATAAATGATCTCTCGATATTTTTTTGACAATTTCATCATGTCTTACAAATCCATACGTTGCGACAATCAAAGAGCCGCCTAAATCAAGCATTAAATCTTTCATCGTATCTTTTAATGCTTCATGCCCTTTTAAAGGAATATCATTTTTAGAAACAAGTGTTCCCTTTGTTGAAGCCATATATTGTTGAGCATTTGTATGAAAAATCCCATCACAACTATATTCTAAAATTTCCCAAAAAGCACCAACACCTAAAGAAAAAACCACTAAAAATAAGCATGTAAAATATTTATTCATATAAATAAATTTGCTTTTTTCTGCCATCATAATATGTATAAACCATAAAGCTACAAAAGATAGAATAATTCCCGAATGGAAATGTAAAAAAGAATCCCACCATGGATATTTTCCATAAAAATCAAGTCCATCTCCTAAAACTAAAGCATTAAACGCAAAAAGTGCAATCACAATATAAAGTGCTAAAGGAACATTGATCTTAAACCATTTCTTTAAAAATTTAGGTGCTGCTAAAACAAGTAACATTGCACTAAACTGTAGAATACGAAAAATCATAGTTGTCACATATTTTATGTAAACATCACCAATATGATGGCGATAAGCTAAAATAAAGATTGTCCATCCCACATGATAAATCAGTAATAAAATTGTTAAAACAAATAATATTTTTTTAATAAATAATAGCCTTTTCTCTGTTAATTTTCTATTTTTCATAAAGAATATAATCCCACCCTTTCATCATCCTTTGTTCACTTTGAAAAAAATGATTGCCTACATTCTTTTCAAAGAAACATTGATTCTCTTTTTGATAAATCTCATATGTCTCTAAAGTATTTTTTAACACATTTTTCATTAAAACATTTCTCGTTTTATGTTCTTTACTTCCTAAACTCAAATATATTTTCTTATGATAAATGGGATGTTCTTTTAAATAATCCAACCATCCTTCTTTCCATAAAGAACCCGATACACTAATTGCTCCATCTAAATCTAATTCATGCATCGCATAAAGACTAAAAAGCCCTGCAAGTGAATAACCACTAATATAACATTTTAAAGAAAGATTCTTTTGTTTAATTGTTTCAATTGTATGGAATAATGCTTTTCCTGTTTTTGATTCAAAAGAAAGTTCATCTTGCCAATCATTAATTTCAATAACCTCTAAAAGATACGAACTCTTTTGAAAGTAAGTTTTTGCCTTTTCTACAAATTCATCTTGTCTTTTCATGACAAGATAAATGATGATTCCTTTTTTATTCATCATCAACCTCTACAAAGATAGGTTCATGATGAAGAGCCGGTATAATTTTTTCAAATACATCTTTCATTTTTATTTTTAAACTACTTGTATTAATACAAGGATGACATCCTAAGTAATCATCTTCTAATAAATCTTTATCCACCAATAATTGAACATGATGTTCATGATCATTCATTAAACCTAAAACACTCACTGAACCAGGTGTAATATCTAAATATTCCAACATTTTTTCATCACTTCCAAAGGATAGACGTGAACTGTTGATTTGTTTTGAAATCACTTTTGTTTTGAATTTTTTATGTCCTTTCAACATTAGTAAATAATATTGACTTTTATTTGAATTAACTAAAAATAAATTCTTACAAATTGTTGATTTTAAATTTTTTTCTATTTCTAAACACACTTCCATGGTATTTGCTTCTTGATGATCAAGGCGTTGATAGTCAATGTTTAATTGATCGAGTAAATCATAAACGCTTTCTTCTTTATCTATTCTTTTATCTTGTGGTCTCCCTGTTACTAATTCCATTTAATCTACCTCATTTAAATTCACTTGATCTTTGATTTCATTAAATTGAATCATTGGTAATTGATTTTCATGATGTTCCCCTATAAACTTTTCCATCCATACCATATTATACCAACGTTTAAATTTATACCCACATTGATGAAATTCTCCTACCATTTGATATCCTAAATGATGATGATAATCAATACTATTGGTATCTAAATATTCATCATTTTGAATTGGTGAAGAAATACATGCATTTAAATTCGTAATATTTTGTGCTTTTAAAGCTTTTTCCAAAGCTTGATAAAGTCTTTTCCCTACCCCACATTTTCTTAAAGTATGATCTACATAAATCGATGTTTCTACACACCAATCATAAGCCGCTCTAACATTAAAAGTACCAGCATAAGCATAGCCGACAATTTGATCATCCACCTTAGCTACTAAATATGGATATTTTTCCATGACATGTACCATTCTTTGTTGAAATTCTTCGACAGCTGGTACTTCATATTCAAAAGTAATCGCTGTCTTTTCAACATAATAACAATAGATTTCTACTAGTCTTGCAGCATCTTCTAATTTTGCATACCTGATCTCTATTTTCATAACTCATTCCCCCGTTTGTCTTATTATCTACCAAATTAAAAAAGATGTCCATAAAAATGAACACCTAAGATAAAACTTCTCGCATTTCTTTAGAATATGTAAAACCATTTCCACTAACTTCTTCTACATGAGAAACAATAATAAATGCTTTTTCATCAATTTCTTTAATTTTATCTTTTAAATCAGGAAGTTTACGATAAGGTAAAATCGTTAAAACAACTTCTGTTTCATTTCCATAAAAACCACTTTTACCATCTAATAAAGTCACACCTGCGTCCATATCATTTAAAATCATTGTTTTCATACGTTCAATTTCTTTAGACATTACAAGAACTTGGACACATCCTTTACCTGATGATAATAAATAATTCATCATATAGGCTGTAATTAAAATTGTCATGATTCCATAAATGATTTCAGGAGCACTATGGAATGAAATTTGTAGAACAAGAATTGCTGCATCAATCCCATTAACAAGCAAAGTCACAGGTATTTTAAAATATTTTTCAACAATAAGTGCTAAAATATCAAATCCTCCTGTAGATCCTCCCGCTTTTAATACAAGACCAATTCCTAGTCCTAATAAAAATCCTCCTAAAATACAAATTAATAATTGATCATTTAATAAACCATGTAAATAAGGTTGTTGATTAAAGAATTCTAATAAAATAGGAAATAAGAATGTTGAAACCAATGTTTTCATCGCAAATGCTTTTCCTAAAAAACACAATCCAATGATAAATAAAGCAATATTAATAATTCCTACACAAAGGGAAACAGAAATTCCTGTATAAAAATGAAAAACTGTACTAATACCAGAAACCCCTCCTACCACAATGGAATTATCTAAAATCAAAGTACTAATAGCAAAAGCCATTAAAACGTTACCGATAATAATTTGAATAATTTTTTTCATATTTCTCACCTCGGGATATATCCTAACAATTTTTCTTTTTTAAGAATGTAACATATGTTACAATTTAAACAAGTAGGTGAAAAAAATGAAAATTAATGACGAACTCTTTGATTATTTTAAACAAGCTGGTACCATTAAACACTATCAAAAAAATGATATTATTTATATGCAAGATGACCATGCTGATGAATTATGTCTGGTTTTAAAAGGTCGCGTACGGGTTTACCATATTACTAAAAATGGTGATGAAATTAATTACGATGTTTTAGATAAAGGACGTATTTTTGGTGAATCTTCACTTTATGAAAATGCTTATCGCCCAACAACCGTTTCGGCTATTAATGATGTTGAAATTATTACTTGTCATCTTGAAGATCTTTATCCTTATTTATCATCTTCACTTGATCTGACGATTACTCTACTTAAGATGTTTAATGATAACTGCAATCATTTAACTCAGCTTTTAAAATGGGCACAAACTTATGACCGATTTGAAAAAGTAGCTGCTTTTTTATATGAATTAAGTGCTACAAACAATATTGAAAAAAATTTACTTTTTGGAGATATTCCCTATACTCATCAAGAAATTGCGGATTCTTTAGCTATTTCAAGAGTCACTGTCACGAAGGTTTTAAATCAATTTAAAAAAGAAGGTTTGATTTCAATTGAATACGGTCATATCAAAGTTTTAAAACGAGATAAACTCTACGAGCAATATTTATCAACACTAGTTTAAACAAAAATAAGTTATGTTATAATAAGATATAAAGAGGAGGAATTTATAATGGAAAGTCATGTAGGATGTTATGAAACAGGTTCACTTGATTTCTTTGGACCATTATGTGTCGTTGCCTGTTATGTTGATCAAAAAGATGAAAAAGAACTGAATGAACTTGGACTAGATAAAGAAATGTCTACAAATGATATTGAAAAAATTGGTAAGATATTAAAAGATAAACTCACCTATAGTTTACTTTTGCTTGATAATAGTCATTACAATCAATATGTAAAAGAAGGTCAAAAACTTTCATGTATTAAAGCAAAACTTTATAATCAAGCGATGATCAATGTTATTCAACGTATTGAACACCCTATTTCTAAAGTAACGATTGATGCTTTTTTAGCACCTAAAAAATATTATCGTTATTTAAAAAGCAAAATCGTTGTTGTTCGTCATATTGAATTTAAAAAAGAAGAAATGTCTTTAGCGATGAAATGTGCGCATATTCTTTCTCAGTATGCTTATCTTCAATATTATCAAAACATGTGTCAATCATTAAATACAACACTTCCTCGTGGTTTTAATATTCTCGCAAATGATGCTGGAACTTCTTTAGTACAAGAACATGGAAAAGATATTTTATGGAAAGTTTCTAAAACAAATTTTCCAAACTACAAACAGATCTTAGAGAGAGTTGAATAAACTCTTTTTTCTTATTAAGTAAAAAAATAAAATAATGCTTTATTTTTTATATAATAAGATTATCGGAGGAAAAAGAAATGATTAAAATGATTGTCAGTGATGTTGATGGAACTTTATTATCTCATGGTTACATCAATCCCAAATGTATTGAAAGTATAAAAAAAGCACAAGCGAAAGGCATTGAATTTGTTGTGGCTTCAGGGAGAGATTATTATGGCGTGACAAGTGTTTTAGACCCTTTAGGTATAAAATGTTCGGCCATTTTAGGAAATGGTGCTCAATATTGTAATAAAGAAGGAAAAGCCATCATGGATTGTTATTTAGATAAAGAAATGCTTAAAGAAATTCTTCCTGTCTTTATTGAAAATAATACACCGTATATGATTTTTACCACAAATGGTTTTTATAGTACTTTAAAACCTGATTACGTAAGAGATCGTTTTGCTTATCGCGGTAGTGTCCGTTTTGGAAATAAAATGGAAGATTTTTTACCAGGAGGTCCAATGAGTGATTCTCCTGCCTGTCAAATTCAACAATTTGATTCGATTGATGAATTCATAAAAAAAGATTTAGACATCATCAAAGTAGAAGCTTTTTCACATGATGAATCTGAAATACAAAAGGTCCTTCCTTATTTTAAAGATATGAAAAAGATTGCGTATTTATCTTCATATCCTGATAATGTTGAAATCACAAATGAAAATGCGCAAAAAGGACTTATTTTAGAAAAAGTAATTGACCTATTAAACATCAAAAAAGAAGAAGTTATTGTTTTAGGAGATGGTATGAATGATATTACTCTCTTTGAACGTTTCCCTTATTCTTTTGCGCCAAACAACGCTGAAAAAGTTATTCAAGAAAAAGCTTATAAAGTTGTTTCAAGTTGTAAAGATGGAGCTGTTAGTGAAGCTATTGAATATGCTTTAGAAAACTTATAAAAGATTCATTTATTTTGAATCTTTTTTATTTGTTTGGAAATTTCTAAAATACTACGATAACTTTTAACATTATCACCATTATAATTTATTCCATAAAAAGTTAAAGTAAAATGTTTTGCTAGTAAATAATCAACTTGACTATCCCCTATATAGATAGAGTTATTCATATCAATTAAAAAATCTTTTTTAGCTTGTTCTATCATCCCAGGTTTTGGCTTTTTACAGTGACAATGATCTTTTTCATTATGCGGACAAAAGTAGATTTTTAGAATATCTATATTTTCTTCTTTTAATTTTTTTAGAAATTTTCCTGTAAACTGTTGATAATCATTCAATGAAATAATTCCATCATTAATAAGATATTGATTTGTTATAATGATAAAATCATATCCCATCTCTTTTAATCTCTTGAGTCCTTCTATTGAACCTTCTAAAAATTCAGGTTCTTTAATTTCTCTTCATTTTTCATCTGGATAATCTTTAATAAGAGTTCCATCTCTATCCAAAAAAGCAACTTTTAAATAGGATGGCTTCATTTTAACCTTTTGATTCATACTTTACCTCCAAAGCTTCTATTTCTAAAATTTTATCATTTATTTTTACTAAAAAGAAGAAAACTCCTCAAAAAAGACAATATATATAGGGAGGAATCTATATGAACAAAAATAGAGAAAATTTTATAAAATATTCAAATGATTTATATTTTCATCATTTGCTTGTAGAAAACGAAAGAATAAGAACTCTTATTTGTCAAGAACTCGTTTCAGACAGGAAAATTATTTCTATTAAATTAAAGAAAGCAATTGAAGAATATATTAAATATTACCAAATGTTGCCGTAAAGCTCCCAGCTTTAGCTGTGGAGATATAAGGCAACTTTTTTAAGATTTTATTGATAAATCATATCGTTAGATATCTTTTAGTAGTATAATGTATTCATGAAATACAAATCGAATAATAATGTGACCTATTCCTGCAAATATCATGTTGTATTCTGTC
>NZ_JAJDKB010000040.1:0-24969 GCF_020589955.1 Faecalibacillus sp. TM498 | reverse complement strand
TAAAAAAAGCTATAAAGAATGCCTAATCCAAAAGATTAGGTTTCTTTACAGCCCCATTTTATTTTTAAGGAGGATCTTAGATATATGGACAGGATTACTGAAGAAACAACTTTTCTATGCAAAAAGAAAATCAATACGATCGAGGATTTGGAAAATTATGAAAGTAAAATGAGCAACAAAATTGAAAAGTTAGTTAAGGAAAGAAGATGCCTTTATAACAAGGTCAAAAGATGCCGAAATCTTGAAAGAAAAGAAATGATTCAAAAAGATATCGAAACAATTTCAAAAGAAATAAAGGATTATCGAAAGGAGGTGAAATTATGTGAAGGTATCAAACAACGTTCCTTAAAGATTAAAGATAAATTGCAAACAGTTAAGGAACAAGAAAATAAAGTACAAGAAAGAAGTTCAAAAGAACGAAAAAGAAATTATTAAGGAAGGAGGAACTTTATGAATGCTGGCGGAGAAACAGCCGATCAAGCAGTGAGGATGACACTGCAGGGAATAGAAATGGCAGCTAATGTAGCTTTAAAGGCAGGTGGAATGGCTTCTAAATCTTTAGCAGTAACACTTTATGCAATTTTAACAGATAAGAAAAAGGTTAAAGGAAAAACAAGACTAGCTAATATGTTGAAGTCTGGAAAGGAACTTAAAGTGTTTGCTGTGCATCATTCAGATTTGAAAAAGTTTTGTGAAGAAGCAAAACGTTATGGTGTTCTTTATTCTGTATTAAAAGAAAGAAATAATACGGATGGAATATGCGATATTATGGTACGAGCTGAAGATGCAGCAAAAATCAGCAGGATTGTAGATAAATATGAACTTGCAACTATTGATACTGAAGCAATGAGAAAAGCAGCACTTGCAAAACAGCCTGATGAATTCAAAGATGTCAAACCGTTAACTGAAAAAGAACATGATGAGTTGGTATCTTCTTTATTGGATTCAATGAAAGAAGAGCAAAACCCGTCTATGGCTCGAACGAAAACGAGAGGCGAAAATCAGTTCGAGCATATCTCAATGGAGGAAGGTATCAATAAAAGACCATCAGTAAAAAAAGAACTAGATGAGATAAAAAATAGAAATAAAAAGTCTAAACCTAAACAAACAGTTAGACAAAGAAATAGGGTACGTCATAAACAGCCTCAACGTAAGAAAAAGATAAAAAGAAAGGTAAGATAAAATATGAGTGATATATATAATTTATTAAACAATGCAGCTAATGAGAAAGTTGAAGAAAAACCTAGAATTCCTCCAGAGGAATATGCCAAACAAAAACAACAAAAAAGACAGAATCTTTATGATATGGCTGAGAAGCAAACACATGAAGTTGTTTCTTCTCCACAAAATTATCTGAACTATTTAGAAATGCAATCAAAATTTGGTTATACTGTTACTAATACACTCTTGGTCATGGCACAATGTCCACAAGCAACACTGTTAAAAGATAACAATCGTTGGGTAGAAGAAAAAAAGTATGTAAAAAAAGGAGTAAAAGGAATTGGAATATTAGAACCTAAAGGTGAATATCAAGGAAATGATGGCGTGATAAGAACCAACTATGATGTTAAATATGTTTTTGATATTTCTCAATTAAACAGACCATACAGAATGAAAAAACAAAATTTGTCTGTTAGAGAAATCATCAGCGGTTTAGTTTATCAATCACCTGTTAAAATGCAAATGGTTGACAATACTGAAAATGGTTCACTAGTACAATACTCTCCAGATAATCAAATGATCTACTATGCAGACGGGATGAGTCCGACAGATTTAATGGAGGGTTTAGCAAGGGAATATTGCTATGTAGAATTTGAAAGCCAATATGGAAATGTTGACAGAACAGAGGATGCCTTTATGGTAAAAAGTGCTGCCTATATTCTTTGTAAAAAATTGAACATTCCAGTTTCAAACGTTGATTTTGCAAATGAAGTAAAAAATTATTTTGAAGGAATGGATTCTCGAGATACTAAAGAGGAATTAAGCAATATTAAAAGTATTGCAGATGAAGTGTGCAATCGAGCTGAAAGAGGAATCTATAGATTGCAACAAGAAAGAGATAGTGTAAGCAGAGGAGAAGAACGTTAATGGGGTTATTTAAGAATAAAGAACCAACGGTTTTGATTAGAGTAACGGACTTTGAAAGAAGAATAATTATTACTGCTTTAAGAAATTTAAGAGACAAGCAAATAAAAGAAAATAAGGATTATGATTATATTGAATCGATTATGGACAAGGCAGCAATAGCTGACATATCCAAATCAAAAAAATCATATGAGGAAAGATAAACAGGTTGAACTTGTTTTTTATTTTGTAGGAGCAGTATTTATAGCGTGGCTTTCAGTTCTTGTTGCTCCTTGCATCCATGAGGGACTATTTGAAGCAATCATTTACTTAAATGATGCAATGAATAGCCCTTTTTCTTTTGAATTATGTCAGGATACTCTTAAATGTATCTTGATATCTGAATCAATCTATTCTTTTTCATACTTGGCTTATTACTATAACAGGAAGAACTATAGAAGAAATGAGGAGTATGGTTCGGCAAAATGGGCGAATAATAAAGCTGTCAATAAAAAATACGCTGAAAAGGACTACTATTCCAATAAGATACTTTCACAGAATGTTCGTATTGGTCTGGATGGCAGACGACATAGAAGAAACCTAAATACTTTGGTTATTGGTGGAAGTGGAGCAGGGAAAACTCGCTTTTTTGGTAAGCCTAATTTGATGCAATGCAATACATCTTTTGTGGTTCTTGATCCAAAAGGTGAACAACTCAGAGATGTAGGAAATCTTTTAGAAAAAGAAGGATATGTTATCAAAGTTGTTGATCTTATCAATATGAACAGATCACATTGTTATAATCCGTTTCGCTATATCAAGGATGATAAGGATGTTTTAAAGCTTATAACCAATCTTATAAGAAATACTACACCTAAAGGTAGTCAGACAAATGACCCCTTTTGGGAAAAATCGGAAACGGCTTTATTAGAAGCTCTTTGTCTTTACCTTTTACATGAAGCACCAGAGGAAGAACAAAATTTCACGATGGTCATGGAAATGATTGCAGCTGCTGAAGTAAAAGAAGATGATGAAGAATATCAAAGTCCGCTAGATGAATTGTTTGAAAGATTGGAAATAAGAAATCCAAATTCATTAGCCCTCAAGCAATATAAGATTTATAAACAGGCGGCAGGTGTAGTAAGTTTGAAGAGACTTCTTAATCAATCAAATTTAAAGAGTTGGAGCTCCAAAATGATTAAAAAGTCTCTTGAGGCTTATTTTTTTACCTTAAAGAACAAAATTGTATTTTGTAAAAAACAATTTCAAAACATGTCCGTATTTTGTTTCGTCAGTACAGAGATTGTGTAAGGAACTTTAAAAAGATGACACGAAATCAAAAAAGATGCAGTAAGGGGGCTGTAAAAAGACCTCTGAGCATTTCGTTTAGTGTAAGAATCTTTTTTACTTCTTACACGAACCTTGAAAACGAAACAGTCTGCCCGTAGTGATACCAGAACTGAATAGGCATTCAGCGTGTCTTTTCTGGTTAATACGTCCCGGAAACATCAGAACCCGGTACAGGAACGGATATGGGATGAGAACAGGCAATTAATAAACAAAGGAAGGAGGACATCTGACTATGACAGAGAAACAGGGATTCATGACAGCGTTGTATGAACGTCTTAGTCGTGATGATGAATTAAACGGGGAATCCAACAGTATTTCAAACCAGAAGAAACTGCTGGAACAATATGCAAAAGAACATGGATTTACCAATCTTGTTCATTTTACTGATGATGGTATCTCCGGTACAAGATTTGATCGCCCAGGCTTTCTTGCCATGATGAAAGAAGTAGAGTCGGGGAAAGTCGGAACGATTCTGATTAAAGATATGAGCCGAATGGGAAGAGATTATCTGAAAGTCGGACAATATATGGAATTGCTGCGACAGAAGAATGTCCGCCTGATTGCAGTCAACGAGAATGTAGACAGCTTCCGGGAGGACGATGATTTTACTCCATTCCGAAATATCATGAATGAATGGTATGCAAGGGATACCAGTAAAAAGATAAAATCAACTTTCAAGGCGAAAGGAAAATCCGGCAAGCATGTGGCAAGTACAACACCGTATGGGTATCTGAAAGACAAGGATGATCCGAATGTATGGATTGTTGATGAAGAAGCAGCTGTAGTTGTACGGAGAATCTTTCACATGACAATGGACGGGTACGGACCATATCAGATTGCCAAGGCACTGAAAGAGGATAAGGTTGAGATACCAGCGGTTCATATGGCAAAGAAAGATGCCGGATTATGGAAAGGCAGAGTAGAAGAAATCAAAGATCCTTATGGCTGGGGCTCTTCTACTGTTGCAGGTATTCTGAAGAAAAGAGAGTATCTTGGTCATACAGTGAACTTCAAGACCAGAAAACATTTCAAGGATAAGAAAAGCCATTATGTATCTGAGGATAACTGGACGGTGTTTGAGAACACGCAGGAAGCAATCATAGATCAGGAAACTTTTGACAATGTGCAGAGAATCCGAAGCAATGTGAGAAGGTACCCAGATGGATGGGGAGAAGCCCACCCCTTGACAGGTCTGATGTATTGTGCAGACTGTGGTTCCAAAATGTATGTACATCGAGTAAATAATGGCAAGCGAGTACCACAATATACCTGTTCTGCATATTCTAAAGTTCCGGTTGGAACACTCTGCCAGACACAGCACAGAATTAATGCAGATGTGGTTATGGAGCTGATTAAGGAACTGTTAAAGGCTGTTGCAGAGTATTCACAGCTGAACCGTGAAGAATTTTTGGAAACAGTAAAAAAGGCACAGACTTCACAGCAGTCCAGTGAGATCACAAGATTGAAAAGCAGATTGGCAGAAGCAAAAAAACGTGTGCAGGAACTGGAAAAACTGATCTGCAGAATTTATGAGGACAATATTCTTGGCAAGCTGCCAGATGAACGCTATGCGATTCTTGACGGACAGTATTCTAAAGAACAGAAAGATTTGTCGGCAGAAATTGCAGATATGGAAGCTGAATTATCAGGCTATGAAGAAGGCCGCAGATCAGCGGAGAAGTTTATTGCTCTGGTTGATAAATACCAAAATTTTGAGGAATTGACCACTTACATGCTGAATGAATTTGTAGAAAAGATTGTGGTTCATGAGCGTGACCGAAAAGGAAGCATTGAGACAACTCAGGAAGTGGAAATCTATTTTAACTTCATTGGGAAATATTTACCTCCACATTTCGGTGAGGTGGAAATGACACCAGAGGAAATTGAAGAAATGAAGAAGCGGGAAGCCAGAAAAGACAGGCTTCATCAGAATTACTTGAAAAGGAAAGCAAATGGCAAGCAGCAAGAATACTATGAACGGACAAAGGCAAAAAAGAAAGCTGAGATGGATGCAAAAAAAGAGGAAATCCGTCAGGAAGATATTGCAAAGGGTGTGTTCGTGCCGGTATCACTGCTTCCACCAGCAGAACCGAAGAAAGGAGTTGCATCAGCATGAGCGAATTAGAAAGAATCATTCACGATAACAGTAATGGTCTGGATTATATCCTTGTCGGGGAAATCTATCTGCCACTGATCGCAGTACCCGAAGAGAAAAGAGAGATTGGTTTTTATGGAAGTCTTCACAGAAACTATCTGAAAGATTACAAGAGTGGCTTGTATTCCTATCTGACATTGAGTGGTAAGCTCTGGACGTATCTCGCAGATCTGAATGAGCAGTGTTTGGAACGCAGGGATTTCCTCATGGAACAGATTATGGAGCAGGAAGGCATTACGAAAGAATTGAAAAGCAGAGATCAGATGGAATGGGTTCGCCGGGCAAACAATGCAAGAAGCCGGGTAGATGAAATTATTTTAAATGAACTGGTGTATGTGTAGGAGGGACTTATGAGATACCGGATTGAATACGCAGACGGAAGATGTTGTAATTTTGCAAACAGCAGAAAAGATTTACTGGACTGGCTGAAACTTTTGAAAGATGAAAAAATCGTTGATATCCGAAAGATTTACAAAAGCGGTGTGACAGATTCTGTGATAGACAGCTATCGTAGTTATCTGAAACAGTGAAAGGGGTGGACAGTCATGGTTGTTGTAAGAATTATTGTGAAAATCGTATTACTGCCAGTGCGTATATGCCTGACAATGATACAACTGGTGGTTATGTTCTTCACATGGCTGTCGGCAACGGTATTTCATATCCTGTCGGGGATCATCTGCATTACAGCAGTTTTAGGGTATGGATTCGGACAGGAGACAGGCACAGAAGCGGTCAGGATGCTTGTGGCAGGTTTTATACTTTATATCCTGCCTGTGCTTTCTGGCTGGGCAGTGGTGTGGCTGGAAACATTCAAAATCAGATTGATGGAGTAGACCACTGGAGAAAGGAATAGGATTCTTAAATGAAGATTACAAAAGAGATTGAAGAATTTATCAACCTGACCATAACGGAACATATGGGAAAAGAGTATGCAGACTGGAAACTGAGCCAGCTGTCTGTGACAGAACCAGATGAAGTTGAGGAAGAATATAAAAAAGTGATCGCAACACTTCCACAGGAACAGGAAGAGACCATTACAAAATATTGCGACCAGATATTTAACAGTGGAGCAGAGACAGAAGAATTTTTCTACCGGTTGGGACTGAGGGACGGAATGAAACTTAGGAAGACTGTTAAAATGGTTCTGAAGCAATTATCAGAATGATACATACAGGAATTATCTGAAAAGTGAATGAGTAAAGGAAAGGGCATTAACCGTAAAAAGTTAGTGCCCTTTGTTTTACCCATTTTTATATTTTCACAAAATCCGATGCAGAGGATTTTTGAAAAACAGACGGAACGGAGATCATGCTGAAGGGACAGCGGCAGGAGTTACGTTTTGTCTGCTGGGAGTACAGAGGGCTGGAAGTCCTTTGTGCCCAGATTGCAAAGAGCGGCAGCATCTTGCTGGGGTTAAGGGGCAAAGCCCTTAGCAGGTTAAGGGCGGCAGCCATTGCCCAGTGATATGGCGTTTCGCCATATGGTACTGGGTACTGTCTGTAACGGGGACAGAGACTTTTGGCAGCTTCGCTGCAATCCCCTCCGGGGAAACAACTTGAAAAAAGGAGAGATGTGAATTGAAAGGCACAAGGCATAACGGCAGATCTGGGAAAGACGGTGTTTACAATCCGCTTCACAATGACCGGAGATTTGACCCGGAACACAGTGAGCATATTGACAATGAACGTGTCCGTCAGAATATTTACTGGGACTGCTATCAGGGATATACCACAATGGCAGACCGGGGAAAAGAGGATAATTTTTCTTTTAACCAGATTGAGATGGCATACTATGTGGATCATTACAGCGATTATGTGATTAACCAGAATAAACGTCATGAGAAAGCAAGACATCCCGACAGATGTAAAGGGGTGGAAGATGTTCTGAAAAATAAAAAGACCTGTCCGGAAGAAAGTATCTATCAGCTTGGGACGATAGATGAACACGCTTCTGTGGAAACGCTGGTTTTGGTTTTTGATGAATTCAAGAAAGAGTTCGATGAGCGGTTTGGTTCTAATGTGCATATCATTGACTGGTCACTGCACATGGACGAAGCAACTCCGCATATTCATGAGCGTCATGTATTCGATGCTACGAACCGGTATGGGGAGATTGAACCGAAACAGGAAGCGGCACTGGAAGAACTTGGCTTTGAACTTCCGAATCCGGAAAAGAAAAGATCAAAGACAAATAACCGTAAGGTTGTTTTTGATTCTGCCTGCCGGACAATGTTCCTGGATATCTGCAAACGTCATGGACTGGAAATTGACGAAGAACCGTCCTATGGAGGAAGGCAGTATCTGGAGAAACAGGACTATATCCGAATGAAGCAGAAAGAAGAGATTGCGGTTCAGCAGGAAATGCTCAATCAGCAAAGGGATAAGGTCAATGCGAATCATCTGGAACTTGCAAGGCAGTCAAAACATGTCAGGGCAAATGAAAAGGTTATCCAGTCACAGAAAGAAAAAATAGAACAGCAGGAAAAAGAATTTAAAGAAAATTTCATTTCCAATTCTGACCGGATTCTAAGTCAGGGCGAGCTGATTGAAGAGCAGAGAGAGGAACTGAAACAGCTTACCCTCCGTATTGAAGATGTGGAAACCTTGCTTGACGAAGTATCCAGTGAAGCCTATGACAAGGCTGTGGATAAAGTCGCAGAGGAAACAATGCGGGCTACCAGAAAAGATGACATTCGTCTTGCGGAAGATTCTAAGAGATGGATTCAGAGTCCGGAACGTAAGGCATCACGAAAAGAAAAGGAATATGCGATAAACAGGCTGGACGGTCTGATTAAAAAAATCGAATATGCGATGGAAAAAGCTGTTGTGAGGGTTGTCCGTCAGTTAAAACAGCCAGAGAAGAAAAAAGCCGTTGTTGAAGAAATCAAAAAAGAAGTGAAGCCGTCAATCAGAGAAAAACTTGCATTGAACGTAGCAAAGATTCAAAGAGAAGAGGCAGAGAGAAAACAACTGAATAAAGGAAGATCACATTCCAGTGATCTGGAACTATAAGGGCATTTTGTTGATTCCGTAAGGACAGGACAAAGTGCTTTTTTGTTTTTTGTGAAAACTTGTTTCCTAGATTTGGGAAGCAGATTTAAGAAAGTGAGGAAACGAATTGGGATTATTTGATGAAGTAAAACAGAATGTGACCGTCCGGCAGGCTGCGGAGAGGTATGGGTTAAAGCCCAACAGGAGCGGACTGATCCGCTGCATTTTCCATAATGACAAATCACCCAGCATGAAAGTTGACCGGAGATATTATTGTTTCGGGTGTGGCTGTACAGGAGATGCCATTGATTTTACGGCACAACTGTTTGACATTGGATTGAAAGATGCAGCCATGAAGCTGGCAGATGATTTTGGGATTCCTTATTCCGGCAGGGACAGGGGATCACCGCAGAACAGGAGAAGCGTTTCGGCAAAAAAGCCAGAGCCGACACCAGAAGAACTTTGGCAGAAAAAACATCTGAGATGCCTGAGAGCCTATCTGGATTATCTGAGCCTGCTTCTGGAATGGAAAGAACAGTATGCACCAAAAACACGGACAGAAGAATGGCATGAAAAGTTTATGACTGCGCTCAGGGAGTTGTCAGTTGTTGAGTATTATCTGGATATCCTGCTCTTTGGGGACAGGGCAGATAAGGAAGCACTTGTAAAAGAAAAATGGAAGGAGGTGGAGCGGATTGAGCAATGCGAAAGAGAAGATAAAGGAGATCGCCACAAAAGAACAGAAAGATGCCATGAAAGAAATGCTCCGGATGGTAGATAAAAGCAAAGTCGATGAAGTGAAACAGATGCTGGAATATACACAGAAAGGAACTGCGAAAGCAACGGTTGGAAATTATATGGTTGTGCTGAGAAATGATCCGCTTGTGCGTGAGAGTATGAAATACAACAAGCTGACAGGCAGGATTGATATTGTAAAAAAACTCTGGTGGAATGAGGAAGTCTGCAAGTTGGATGATGATGGCAGGACTTATTTCTACTATTTCTTTGAATGCTATTACAAACTCACAAGTGAAAAATGTATGGATAAGGCACTCCGTATAGAAGCCAACAGCCGGGCATACCACCCGATCTGTGAGTATCTGGAACAACTGGAGTGGGACGGGCAGGAGAGAATCCGTTATGTCCTGCAACGGTACATGGGGGCAGATGCTTCGGATTTTGTCTATGAGGTTGTGAAGCACTTCCTGATGGAAGCATTAAGCAGAATCTACCGTCCCGGTTGTAAAGCAGATGAAATGCTTTGCCTGGTAGGTCAGCAGGGAGCCGGAAAATCCACATTTTTCCGTTTTCTTGCATTGAACGATGACTGGTTTTCTGATGATCTGAAGCAGTTGAATGACAGTAAGATATACGAGCATCTCCGGGGACACTGGATTATGGAAATGTCGGAGATGATTGCTGCAATCAGTGCAAAGAGCAATGAGGAAATCAAGTCATTCCTGACCAGACAGAAAGACACTTACCGGAACCCTTATGATAAATATGAGGAAGACCGGAAGCGTCAGTGTATCTTTGCAGGTTCAACGAACACAAGGCAGTTCATTCCTTTTGACCGTACTGGGGCAAGACGGTTCCTGCCGATTGCCATAGACAGCAGTAAGGCAGAGAAGCATATCCTCGATGATGAAAAAGAAGCCAGATCCTATTTTGACCAGTTGTGGGCAGAAGCAATGGAAATCTACTGGTCAACGGAGAATAAGAGCAGCCTGTTGAAGTTCTCAAAGGAAATGGAGCAGGAGATCAGTGAATACCGAAAACAGTTCACACAGGAAGATACGATGGCAGGAATGATACAAGGCTGGCTGGACGCTTATAAAGGTAGTCATGTATGTTCCGTCCAGATCTGGAAAGAAGCCTTTGACCATTTTGACCGGGAGCCGAAAAAATTCGAGACAAATGAGATCTGTTCTATTATGGATACGCAGATCACTGGCTGGAAGAGAGCCGGAGTCCACAGATTTTCAAAGGAAGGATATGGCAGACAGAGAAGCTGGATCAGGGAAGGAGCAGAAGAAGAGGGTGGCAACGAACCGGATAAAGATGGATTTACAAAGCTGACGAAAGCAGAACAGTTGGAGCTGCCATTTGATCTGCCCGACAGAGAGAAAGGCTGATTTTGATGCCGAAAGGCTACTGATTACCCGGAAATTTATTGCTTGTTGACATTTTTGTTGACACCAAAATCCTTTGTATTTACCGGTGTTTCAGCTACTTTTTAACAGGTGTCAACAAGAACATTCAAAAAACTTTTCAATAGTATTTTGGAAAACAGAAATAACTACCCGAAAAAAGTTTCAAACCCCATGTTGACACTTGCGTTGTCAGCGTGCCGATAAACTCCCGGCAGGGACAGAAGCAAACCTCTCTCTGTCGGGCACAGGAAAGAAAGGAAATAGATGATTATGGAAAAAAAAAAAAAAATGATGAATAAAAAAACAGAAGGAAACACATTTACAAAGAAAATCGGGCAGACAGTATATGTTGTCCGCTATCATTTCAATGAAGATGCAAAGGAAACCATGCAAGAAAAGATTAACCGGATGCTGGTTGCAGAAGCAAGCCGAAAGGCAATGCAATAGATGGGGACAGAGACAATTGGAATTGAGATATGTTTGAGAATGTGATATGATTTGAGCAACAAATCGAATTTGGGGAGGAAAATTATCATGAATGATTTGAAGGTATCAGATATCATGTGTAAATGGTATATATGGGTTGCAGTTGGATATGTTATTGGAAAGAATTTAAGTGACACATTAGGGGGACTTATTGGTTTGGCAATTGGGGGTCTTATAGGCTGTTACATACAAAAAAATCATAGTAAAAAAGATGATTGATAACTTCCAGCTTGCGAGCTGAAAAATTTGAAGTTGTAAAGGAGCGTTATGCAATGGAAACAAGAAAAATTGTTCGTGGGATTATATTGGCAGTATTGCTGGTTTGTACGGTGTTTTTGATTTATTCCATAGTAACAGACCCATTAGGCGAACATGATATTATGCTTCCCCTTGCTGTTACCGCTGGATTTATTGCATTAGGGCAGGACAAGCGAAAAGAAAGATAAATTCCAGTTGTGCGCCCAGCTAAGGGTGTGTAGTCAAGCCGGTGGGATTCCGGTTTATCCAAGGTTTAGCCAACCAGATAATAGCGAGTCTTGGGATGATGCTGGTAACGGCATCTGACAAGCGTAGACAGCAAGAAAGCAGGATTGAATAGTGATTGAGCTTCGAAACGTTAACTTCAGTCGGTCGACGTCTTAACTGGTGCGGAAGACAATATCATATAATGCGATATGGCGAGTGTTATGTGGCACTGCGGAGTCAGAGAACCAATCATGTTTTACATTATGAATACACATCAACTGGGGAGAACCTGCCATTTCTCGAAGAAGAGTATGAAGTTGCAACTGAAAACGGAGGATTTCAAATGAATGGTAGGTGGTCGGACAATCCCATAGTACTGTAGAAATCGGGCAATGCCGATGGAGGGAAGGGGATTGCATAGTAAAGGTCTTACTGAGGACACATTATCCGTACTCAGGGACGGAGGAAATAATGGAAACGAAATTAGTAAGAATAGCTGAGATATCGGCAACATCAAAACATCCTATATTTACATCAGTGTACCACTTGATAAATGAAGATATGCTAAAGCAATGCCATAAGGAATTAGATGGGAACAAAGCAGTCGGAATTGACAAGGTAACTAAGGATGAGTATGGGAAGAACCTTGATAGAAATATCAAGGAACTGGTACAGAGGTTGAAAAACAAATCCTTTAAGCCACTTCCGTCACTGAGGGTATATATACCTAAAGGAAATGGAAAGAAACGACCATTAGGGATTGCTTCCTATGAAGATAAGATTGTACAAATGGCAGTGAAGAAAATACTGGGAGCTATTTATGAACCGAGATTCCTAAACTGCATGTATGGATTCAGACTGAATAGGGGGTGTCACGAAGCAATAAAAGAAGTATACCAACGGATAAGTTATGGAAAAATCAGCTATATCGTAGATGCCGATATCAAAGGTTTCTTTGACCATATCGACCATGATTGGATGATGAAGTTCCTTGAATGGAATATACAGGATAAGAACTTATTGTGGCTAATACGTAAATACCTTAAAGCAGGAATAATGGAGCAAGGAAAATTCGAGCCAACAGAGGAAGGTTCGGCACAAGGCTCAGTAATGAGTCCGATGCTTGCAAATATATACATGCATCATGTGCTGACGCTGTGGTTTAAGCTGGTGGTGCAAAGGGAAATGCAGGGAGAGTGTTTTCTCGTCAACTTTGCGGATGATTTTGTTGCAGGATTTCAATATAAGTCAGAAGCTGAAAGATACTATAAAGAGTTAAAGGAACGAATGGAAAAGTTTGGACTGGAGCTGGAAAGTAGTAAAAGCAGACTAATTGAATTTGGGAGATTTGCAGAGCAGAATCGTAGAGCGAGAGGAGAATGTAAGCCTGAAACATTTGATTTTCTGGGGTTTATCTTCTACTGTAGCAAAACTCGAAAGGGAGGTTTCGTGCCAAAGGTACAGACTTCAAGAAAGAAGTTTGAGCAAAAGGTTAGAGCGTACAAGAACTGGATTTACGATAATCGAAATCGACCAATGCGAGAAATAATTAAAGAGTTGAACGTAAAACTAATTGGACACTATCGGTATTATGGTGTTACATGGAATTTTCGGAAGATAACAACATTCCTGCATAGAGTACAACAGTTTCTATTCAAAGCCATGAATCGGAGAGGTTGTAGACGGGCATACACATGGAATGGATTTGTGGAAATGCTCAAGTATTACCCGTTAGCAAAACCTAAAACGTACTATTGTTTATATTGAAGCGAATGTTACTATGAGGAGCCGTATGCGGGAAAGCCGCACGTACGGATCTGTGAGGGGCTAAGATTGAGAGGTCTTAGTCTACTCGACTGTTAAATTGGAAAATTAGAATTGATGGAGGAAGATATTATGATAGGTTTTAGTATAATGATGTGGTTCAGTTCTGCTCTTCTCATATTTTTTAGTATTTCTCTGTTAAAAGGAAATTACTCTTCTGTTCATGGTAAAGTATTTGAAACCACAAATGACAAAAAAGGATATGCGAAAGCATTAGGAAAGCCTGTTTTGTTGATAGGAATTTGTGTTTTATTCTCTGGAGTGATTGCAGTTGTATTATCGAAAGATTATGCCATTTCTATTGCGGTTATATTTATATTATTTATAGCTGTTGTCGCTGGGATATGGTTGTATAGGATTCAAAAAAGATTTTCGTAAATCTCAGTTTGTTAAATTGGAAAATTAGAATTTAATGGGGAGGAGGCATGATATGAAAAAAACAAGCCTTGCTGCTGTAATACTTGTCGGGTTAGCTGCCGTTATCTGGACAATCAGGGTTGTACTTGAAATTGTTTTAAAAACCTATAATGAGTCAGTTTTCTTGTTTGTACTGAATGTCCTTTGTTCGGTTGTATGGATTGTGTCATTTATCGTGAATCTGAAAAGGTATCGTTCCAATAGAGAAAATAAATAAATCCCAGTCTGTCGAGCTGTGAAATTTGATGGAGGAAAAAGGATGTATATAGAAGAATATGTTATACAATTAGATGGAACGGAATTAAGGCTTAGAAATGCACGAGAAGAGGATGCAGAAATGCTGATAGATTATTTAAAGCAAACCTGTGGTGAAACAAGATTTCTCGTTAAAGAACCAGAAGAAATTACGCTAACCATTGAACAAGAAAAAAACTTTATTCGGAATCAAAATGAATCAGAGGGCAACCTAATGCTATTGGCTTTTCTTAATGGTAAGTATATAGGTAATTGTTCTTTGATGGGGAATGCTCCCAGTAGATATCGTCATAGAGCTAGTGTTGGAATTGCTCTATTTCAAGCGTATACAGGAATGGGGATAGGAAGGAAAATGCTTGAACTTCTTTGCGAGATTGCAAAAGAAAAGGGAATAGAGCAACTCGAACTTGAAGTGGTTGCAGATAATGATAGGGCAATAGCGTTGTACAAGAAAATAGGATTTGAGAAAATGGGCACATTTCCGCATAATATGAAATATAAAGATGGTACATACGCAGATGCATATTGGATGGTTAAAATACTATAATGGCATCATGAAAACAGTAATGTTTGCTTTTGTGATGGAATTGATAGAAAAGGTGCAAATTAGAATTTGATGAAAAACACAGTTGCAACTGTCAGTTGACGAATTTCCATTTCTAAATGGTGGTTATGCAACCAATAGTTTTGCTATAATTTCACCAAACAAGAAAGGAGTCTAACTATGAATATAGCAGATAGAATACAATGTTTGAGAAAAAATAAAGGACTTTCTCAAGAAGAACTTGCGGACAAAGTGGGGGTATCAAGACAAGCAGTTTCAAAATGGGAAAGTGAACAAAGTACACCCGATATAGAAAAAATTATTATCATGAGCGAACTCTTTGAAGTCACAACAGACTATATCCTCAAAGGTATAGAGCCTGTTAGTATGACCAACAAAAAAACAATGTATTCTCTGTATTTGGGATTTGCGCTAATATTTGCAACCATAGCGGGAATTTGGTCTTTTACAGCAAATAGATTTCGCATAGATGAATGTTTTTTTATTGTGATAGCTGGAGCAGCGATAGGGTGTGCCATAGCATTGGTTATTCAAGTGATATTTAATTTATTTAGAAAAGAATAACCCTTGAAGCGACAACTTCCAGCTTGTCGAGCTGGAAAATTTGAAGTTGCGGAGGTGTTTTAGATGAAAAGGAAATGGCTCATTCCGTGTTTAATAGTGGTAATTGTGATTGCAATTCTTTTTTATACTGGTATTCAAAGGACGCATACTTTCACACTTGCAGAGAGAAACGGAGTTGCATTCAAGTCAGAACAAATACAACCACTGTTTGAAACTATTAGAGTAAGCGGTGATTGTGATACAGATGTGATATTTACTGATATTGAGACTGGCGAAACATACACGGTAGGATACATTACATCTGGTGTATCAGAAAAGATTAAACTACAAAAAGGTAAGTGGTACACAGTAGAGGGAGCTGGAAATATCACAGTAAGTCCAGTAAACATTAGAATTGAATGAAGAACAACAAATTTCAGTTTTATGATCTAAAAATTAATATGAAAGTAGAGCATATGAAGAAAAATCCATATGCTCTATTTTTTTGCCCACTTTCGAAAAAAAGTGATTAAAAAACTATTGACATTTTGTTACTGGGAAAACTGCTAAATCGATTCTTATTTCTGTAGGTGTGCGTTTATCAGCTTTTAACTTGGAAAGCATTGCTAGTTTAACTGCAACAGATGAGTTGGAACTTGATTTGGTGGGAGAAAGAAAAACAGCAATCTTTGCGGTTATTCCAGACAATGATTCAACATTCAATTTTCTTATCGGTATGCTTTATACGCAGCTTTTCCAAATGTTGTATTATCAAGCGGATATTGTTCACGGTGGTGCTTTACCAATACCAGTACATTTTCTTATGGACGAATTTGCGAATGTGGCTTTACCAGATGAATTTGATAAATTGCTTTCTACAATGAGATCACGACTTATTTTTGTTTCAATCATTATACAGAATCTTGCTCAAATCAAAGGACTTTATAAAGATAGTTGGGAAAGTATCGTAGGAAATTGTGATACATTATACTATCTTGGTGGAAATGAACAGAGTACACACAAATTCATGTCAGAATATTTGGGAAAAGAGACACTTGATACAAATACTTACGGTAAATCAAGTGGGAGGTCAGGAAATTATTCAACAAACTATCAACAGGCTGGAAGAGAATTACTTACACCAGATGAGGTTAGATTGTTAGATAATGATTATGGATTGCTTTTTATTAGAGGAGAAAGACCTGTATTTGATAAGAAGTATGATATTTTGAAACATCCAAGAATAAATGAAACTACGGATGGAAATGCAAAACCATATCTACATGGTAAAATCAAATATTCAATTGATGACTGGCAAAATATTTTATTGAGCGATAGAGAGTATGAATTATTGAGCGATGAAGATATGGACAACTACTTTAAACAACTAAATAGTAAATAGGAAAGCAGCTTTAGAAATAAAGCTGTTTTTATTTTGAAGGGAGAAAAACAAATGAGAAAATATTTAAAAAAATACAAAAGAACAATGAAGATATTTTTTGTTTATGCACTTAATATCTTTTTAATGAATTTCAAGGTAATTCAAGTTTATGCAGATGGAGATCCATTAACAGTTGTTAACAATCTTTCAACTTTTGTTTTTAGTTTAATTAGAGCTATTGGAATGATCATTTTAGGGTTTGGAATTGTACAGTTAGGATTGAGTTTAAAAAGTCATGATCCATCACAAAGAGCAAATGGATTTTTAACTGTAGCAGGAGGCATCGTCATTACCTTTGCAAAAGAAATTTTAAATACAATTACAGGATAGTGATTTTAAATAAGTAAGGTAGGTGATAGATATTGGGTAGTATTATTGATAACTTAACAAATGCAATCAATACATGGAATGAGAAACTCGCAGAAATATGGTTGTTACTAACACAGACACCTCAAAACTTTAAAGGCGGAAATATTTGGAATGTGATTGTGAAGATACATGGAGGTTTGCAAGCCATTGGACTAGCACTTCTTGTTCTTTTCTTTGCAGTAGGAATGGTAAAGACATGCAGTAATCTAAACGAGATAAAGCGACCCGAGCAGGCAATTCGTTTGTTTTTAAGGTTTGCAATTGCAAGAGGGCTAGTTGTTTATGGAATGGAATTGATGACAAAATTATTTGAGATTGTGCAAGGTATAACCTCTCAAATTATGACAACAGTAGGTGTTGGAACAGCAACATCTACTACTATTCCTCAAGAAATTATAGATGCAGTAGAGGAATGTGGATTTTTGGAAAGCATACCTGTTTGGGCGGTAACACTTTTAGGTGGTATTTTCATTACGATTTTGTCCTTTGTCCTCATACTTACTGTTTATGGTCGTTTCTTTAAATTGTATATGTATACGGCCATTTCTCCTGTGCCGCTTTCTACTGCTGCAGGAGAAAGTACACAGTCAGTAGCGATAACGTTTATTAAGTCTTATGTGGGTGTATGTCTAGAAGGAGCAATTATAGTTTTAGCCTGTATTATTTTTTCACAATTTGCGGGGTCACCACCAGTTGTAGACAGTGAAGTGAGTGCAATTTCAATGTTGTGGAGCTACATTGGAGAACTTATTTTCAATATGCTGATTTTAGTTGGTACGGTAAAAATGTCAGATCGAATTGTTAAAGAAATGATGGGATTGTAATAACTAAACAAGTTTACTAAAATAATAATATAAACGTAAGAAATTTTAGGAGGAGCAATATGATAGAATGGCTACTAAAAAATGAATGTGCTAATCTTTTTACATTATTTTCAATAATTGTATCAGGTTTGATATCTTTAGTTATTTCAAAATATTATTATAAAAAAGGAAATAGAGAGAATTTAGAAATGTCTGTAATTGTTCCACTCTGTAGTCTTTTATCTAATGGAATAAATAAAGATAATTATGAAAAATTCGAGCAATTAATGGGTAATTATAATATTCGATATTTAAGAAAAAAAGAAAAAAATACTTTGATAGAGTTAAGAAATAATTATGAAATTATGTATAAGAATACTGAAGAAGATGCACAGGCAGAATGTCTTTGTAAATACTATTTGTATGTATTAAAGTGTAATAAAATTAGAACACATATTGTACCTGTTGAAAAAGATGGAGAGATTATGGATTATAGCATACCTTACGAAACAATATTGCGTTTAGAAAATCAACTTAGAACGATATTTAAAAACTATAATGAATGTTATTATGGAGAGGAATTAGAGGATATACAGGATAAAATATATGTGATATTCAATAATTATACTAAAAGTGATTTTAATTCAAAAAAGAAAATCAATTATTTTGAAAATCATTCATTGAAAGAAGTTCTAGAAACATCAAAATATATAAAAAAATGGAAAAAACAAGGAGAACAATATTCAAAAATTAGAAATGAATTTCTAAATTTAAAAATATGTAAGAATGTTAAAAAACAATAATTTTCATATATTTCAATAGAACAGGAGGATTTATGGAAGTAAAAATTAATAAAGAAATAAGAGAATATACGGAAGGCATTTTCTTGGGATTATCCCTAAGACAATGCCTTTTTTCTTTTTTTGCGTGTGTAATGGCAGTTATATTTTATTTTTTATTCATTGATTGTTTAGGAATGGAGATAACAAGTTGGTTGTGTATGATTTCAGCTGCACCATTTGCAGCACTTGGATTTATTAGATTTCAAGGAATGAATGCGGAACAGATTGTTGTATGTGCGATACGTTCATTATTGATTAAACAACATAATTTGATATTTAAACCACAAAATTTATATTACGAATATTTAAAAGAATTTTTAGAAATTAAAAGAAAGGAGTCTATTGATTCAAATGATAAAAAGCTACGAAAGATTAAAAAAACAAAATAAAGAAAAAATAAGCGTTCCCAAAAGTGCACAGGATCTAATTGATATTGATACCATCTATAAAGATGGTATTTTTTGTTCTAAGAACAAATATTCTAAAACATATAGGTTTAAGGATATTAATTATTCAATTGCTTCAAAGGATGAAAAGGTTGGATTGTTTTTGAATTATAGTGAATTGCTTAATTCATTAGATAGTTCAACAATGACAAAGATTACAATCAATAATAGAAAAATTAATATAAAAGAGTTCAAAGAAAAGATTTTAATTCCATTAAGAAATGATCATCTTGATAAATATCGAAAAGAATATAATGATATGTTATTAGAAAAAGTATCTGGAGCAGATGGAATTACTCAAGAAAAGTATATAACAATAACTGCCTTTAAAAAGAATGTAGAAGAAGCAAGAAATTTCTTTTCAAGGGTAACTGTAGAATTATCATCTCATTTTTCTAAATTGGGTTCTCAATTAGAAGAACTTGATGCTATTGAAAGATTGAAAATCCTTCATGATTTTTATAGAAACGGACATGAAGAACAGTTTTCATTTGATATGGATGATTCAATGAGAAAGGGGCATCATTTTAAAGATGCCATCTGTCCGCAAATGCCAAAATTTCATGATAAATATTTTCAATTAGGAGATAAGTATGGAAGAGTTATGTATTTAAGTGAGTATGCAAGATATGTAAAAGACAGTTTTATTTCAGAACTTTGTTCACTAAATAAAAATCTTATGTATTCAATGGATATTATTACAGTTCCAACAGATGAGGCAGTAAAAGAAGTTGAAAGAAAATGGCTAGGTGTTGAAACTAATATTACAAATTGGCAAAGAAGACAGAACGCTAATAACAATTTCAGTGCCGTAATTCCTTATGATATGGAACTTCAAAGAAAAGAGAGCAAAGAATTTTTAGATGATTTAACAGTAAGGGATCAACGTATGATGTTGGGATGTATGACAATTGTTCATTTAGCTGATAGCCTAGAAGAACTTAATAACGATACAGAAGCACTTATGGCAGTTGCTAGAAAGTATATGTGTGAATTGGATATATTGTTTTTTGCAAGTAGACAGCTAGATGGTCTATCAAGTGTTTTACCAATCGGAACAAATAAACTAAATATTGTAAGAACATTGCTTACAGAAAGCATGGCTGTCTTTATCCCGTTTAGAGCACAGGAAGTTGTTGATGATGGTGGTATTTGGTTTGGACAAAATGCTATTACAAATAATTTAATTATGTGCAATAAAGAAAAATTGATGAATCCTAATGCCTTTCAGTTAGGAGTACCCGGCTCTGGAAAATCCTTTTTAACAAAGGAACAAATCGTATTTTTAGCTCTTGCAACTCAAGATGATATTATAATTTGTGATCCAGAAGCAGAGTATTCACTTTTAGTTAAAGAGTTGGGAGGAGAAGTTATAACGATTGCAGCAGGAAGTGAAAATCATATTAATGCTATGGATATGCTAGAAGGCTATGGTGACAGTGGTAATCCAGTTGGAGATAAGTCACAATTTATCATGTCGTTATTTGAACAGTTGGATAGAGATGGAATTAAACCAGTAGACAGGTCGATTATTGATAGATGTGTAACTTTGGTATTTCAGGATTATTATCGAACAAGGAAAATGCCTACACTTGTTACGTTGAGAGAGAAGCTGTTAGAACAACCTGAAATGGAAGCAAGAAGTTTGGCTTTGAAACTTGAATTGTTTACGGACGGCTCATTAGATGCATTTGCACACCAAACAAATGTAAATACTTCAAGCAGAATTGTATCGTATGATATTTTTAAACTTGGAAAACAGTTAAAGACAATGGGACTATTAGTAATCACGGATGCGATGATTAACCGTATTAATGAAAATTGGCGAAAAGGTAAAAGAACCCATATCATTCTTGATGAATTTCATGTGGTTTTTGAAAATGAAGAGAGTGCTTCTTTCTTTAACTCAGCATGGAGACAATTTAGAAAAAGAGATGGCTATCCTATTGGAATTACACAGAATGTTGAATATTTGTTAGATAGTGTTCATGCAAGTACGATGCTTTCTAACAGTGAGTTTGTTGTTATGTTAAATCAGTCATATCAAGATAGAGAAAAGCTTGCGAAATTACTGAATATTTCTGATGAACAGTTAAGTTATATAACTAATGCGCAATCAGGATGTGGATTAATTAAGTATGGTGGAAACATTGTACCTTTTATAAATAGATTTCCAAAAAATACATTGTTATATAAATTGATGTCAACAAAGCCATCAGAAAAAAATAAATAATATTAAATATAAGCGAAATGATATAGATACATATCTTTTCGCTTTTCATGAAAGGAGAAACCATTATGGATAAACAATTACCAGCAATATACAATGATCCTTATATTAGTGAATATTTTAAGATGCTTTATAAGGAACATAAAGAGGATAAAATAAATGAAACTAAAGAATTACTCGATTATATTTCAAATATGGAAAAGAAAATAGATTATATGACAAGTGAAGTCTTAGAATTAAAGAATACAATAGAACAATTACAAAATCCAACTATTCGAGAAACTATGAAAAGTATAACTGAAGATATAAAAAAGACAGTAGATAATGGAAAGAAACAATTAAGTGATATAAAATCAAATATTTTATCTTCAGTAAAAGAATGTGTGAATCAGTTTAAACAACATGGTAAACAGGCAGTTATCAAAACGATTGAAATTTCACATTTTAAAGTGGCTCTTGGAAAATTCCATAGGTCACTTTTTAAATGTGTTAATAAAACACATCTACTTATAAATAAATGTGATGCTGTTACTAATGAATTAAGAAATACAAAGATGAATTTTAAAAATATCGGAGCAATTATTATGGGGAAGCCACCAGTTAATAAAAGATCGGAAATGAATAAAATGAATTTTATTCAAAGAACATCACGTTCAATGCTGTCTAATTTAGAAAAAATGATTGTAAAAACTTCAAAGATGATTCATCGAGTGGATAATATAGATAAAAAGTCTGTAAAAAGTGAAATAAAATATTTAGAAAGCAAGGCGGCAGAAAAATCAATAAAAAATAAAATGAAAGAAAAAATAAGATAGTGAGGAGAACATAATGAAGTATTTTAACAATGAACATAAAAAAGCATATCATTTAGCTATAGAAAAAAGTGGAATTAATGATGTTTATCATCAATCGCTATTTTATACATTAACCATTGATAAAGATTGCAGAGAGCATATTAATGATCTTTATGATTTTAATAGAAACAGTATTAAACTGTCAGGACTAGATAAATCATGGCATACTTCAGGATCAATTAATACAGCGCTGATGGGTTTCAATTTGTTCAATGGTTATGTAGATGAAAAAAATGCAAAAGCTTCAACAGCTTATGAACTGTTTTCATGCGAATACAGTTCTTTTTTTATGGAGTCAATAAAATTAAGATATCCTGAATATTATAAATCTAGAAAAGATAAGAGTTTTGATAACTGTTTATGATAAAGAATATTAAGACAAAAGAAACAATTAAGGATATTAAGATTCTTGATAAGAAAAAGATGCTAGATTCTTTTAATAAAAAGCAAAGTATCAATACAAAAAATAATGTACAGGATGAAAAGGAAAATAAGGAGTCAAATTATGCAATAAATAAAATCAAAGGTACAAGTAAAAAAACACTTGTTAGTACTAGAATAAAAATAAAGAAATATCGAAACCAAAAAAGAAAAAGTGAAAAGCTTATAAAGGAAAACAGTACAAAAAAGGGTAATATCAAATTAAAAAAAATTAAATTGACAACTAAAAACAAAATTAATCCCAGAACAAATGGTAATTTATCGAACACAATTAATCAAACTTTGTCGAATCAGACAATAAGTCAATCAAGAATGTTGAACAAATATAGAAAATCATTAAATAAGTTCAATAGAACAACCACGATGAAATATTCAGGTAATAAAATTATAGATTTTATAAAAAAACTGATAAGTTTTGTAAAAAAGCCAATAGCAATCATGAATCATTTGATTTCTTATGGAACAGGAATGATTATTCTAATAGTGATTGTTTTATTTATTGGAGTATTTTCTGCTTTGTCAGATGATTCCAGTGTAAATACATCTGTAGAAGGACTTAGTTTGGAAGTAATAGCTTATACACCAGTGATTGAAAAATATGCGTTGGAAAGTGGGATTGGTGATTATGTTTCTTTGATACAGGCAGTAATGATGCAAGAAAGCAGAGGAAAGGGAAATGACCCTATGCAGTCATCAGAATGTGGATTTAATGAAAAATATCCAAGAGTGCATAACGGAATAACAGATGCTGATTATTCCATTAAGGTGGGAATACAACATTTAGCTGGTTGCTTAAATGATGCAAAAGTATCCTCAAGTGGAGATATCGAGCATATATCATTAGCCCTTCAAGGATATAATTATGGAAACGGATATATAAGTTGGGCAAATGAACATTTTGGAGGATATACTAGAGCAAATGCAAAGGTGTTTTCTGATGAAATGAAGGCAAAATTAAAAACAAATGTTTATGGTGATCCTGATTATGTTGCACATGTTTTAAGATATTACCATATCAGAAATAACAATATAGTAGAAGTTGCAAAGTCACAAGTTGGAACAACAAGTGGAAGTAAATATTGGACATGGTATGGATTTAATAAAAAAGTAAATTGGTGTGCCATTTTTGTATCATGGTGCGCAAATGAAAGTGGAATGTTAGATGATAGTTCAGTACCAAAATTTTCTCTATGTACAGATGGAGAAAATTGGTATAAGAAAAATAATAGATGGGAAGATAAATCTTATGTACCAATGACAGGAAATATTATATTTTTTGATTGGCAGCAGGATGGTCATACAGATCATGTAGGTATTGTTGAAAAAGTCGAAAATGGAAAAGTATTCACTATAGAAGGTAATAGCAAAGATGAGGTTAGAGAAAAAAGTTATAATTTAAATAGTAAATCTATCTATGGTTATGGAGTATAAGAAAAAGAACTGAAAATATTTCGGTTCTTTGAAAATGATTATTTTATTAACGCAAGTAATTGTATTAAAAAGTTTATATTATTAATATCTTGCAAAATAATCTTTATTTAGAATAAATATAGTTATACTAATAATAAATAATATAATTGATATAATGATAGAATATATATATTGAGTATCTGTGATAATACCATGTAAATTAGGAACACTATAAAGAAATGTAATTGTTAAAATTGAAATGAATAGAGATGAATTGGCAATATAATAATAACCTTTATATGTTCTATATCCTAAGATATTACAACAATAATTGTATTCTTTATATATTTCGGAAATAATTGTAGAAACATACCATCCGTGAAGGAATTTATTTTTATAAATAAAATTTATTGGGTTCATTTTTTCAGTTTCTTTTGATATACATTTTTTATTCAAAAGAAAATAATTTCTTAATTTAGGACCGATATATATTAAGTCGTTTGATAGATTATCATATAGACTATTAAAATCATTATTCAAATCAATTGATATAATTTTCCAATTTGAATTTTTTACACAGTATTTAAGGTACAAATTTTTGTAAAAATCGTATCTTTTTAAATAGTACGCCTTATCAAAAACACCAATTTTTTTATTTAACCAAGAAATTATAATGTTAGCAATCCCTGCAACTATAAGAGAAGAAAATGAGATTGCTAAAGATATAAGAAAATCCATCTTAAAATCACCTCTCATAAGAATTTGAAATAATTATAAAATATTAGAGTTAATAATCAACATTTATAATTTAGGTATATTAAATTATCCGGTGCTTAGAGGTTCGCTCTAAATTATTAGGCGGAGTA